>DASTOZ010000206.1:0-6521 GCA_035762365.1 Pyrinomonadaceae bacterium
GGACTCCATGGATCTCGAGCGTGAGCGTGGCATCACGATCATGGCGAAGAACACCGCTGTCCGTTATCACGACGTGAAGATCAACATCGTCGACACGCCTGGACACGCCGACTTCGGTGGCGAAGTCGAACGTGTGTTGAAGATGGTCGACGGCGTGATGCTGCTCGTCGATGCGGCGGAAGGCTGTTTGCCGCAGACGCGCTTCGTGTTGCGCAAGGCACTCGAAGCACGACTACCGGCCATTGCCGTCGTCAACAAGATCGATCGCAGCGACGCCCGTCCGGCGGAAGTTGTCGACGAGATCTACGAACTGTTCCTCGACCTCGACGCCACGGACGAGCAGATCGAGTTTCCGATCCTCTACGCCGTCTCGCGCGACGGCACCGCGAAACGAAAGTTGGAAGACGAGTCGCGCGACCTGCAACCGCTGTTCGAACAGATCGTCGAATCGATCCCGGCGCCGAACGAACTCAGATCCGACTCGCTGCAACTCCTCGTCGCGAACCTCGACTACAACGACTACGTCGGGCGCCTCGCGATCGGCCGCATCTTCTCCGGCGAGATCAGGATCGGCGATCAGGTCGCCGTCGTGAAACCGGATCGATCGCTTCACAAGGTGAAAGTCACGCAGCTCTACGTCTTCGAAGGACTCAAACGCGAACCCGTAGAGAGAGCCGGCTTCGGCGAGATCGTCGCGCTCGCCGGCATTGAAAACATCAACATCGGAGACACGATCACGTCGGTTGACAATCCACATCCATTACCCGCCATCGCCGTCGACGAACCGACGATTGCGATGATCTTCGGCGTCAACAACTCTCCGTTCGCCGGACGCGAAGGTAAGTACGTCACGTCGCGACAGCTCAAAGAGCGCCTCGACAAGGAAATCCTGGGCAACGTCGCGATCCGCGTCGAAGAGACCGACTCGCCGGACCAGTTCAAAGTCTCCGGACGCGGCGAATTGCAGTTGGCCATCCTGATCGAGATGATGCGTCGCGAAGGTTACGAGCTTCAGGTGTCGAAGCCCGAAGCGATCACGCGAAAGGTCGACGGCAAACTACTCGAACCGATCGAAGCCGTCGTCGTCGATTGTCCCGACGAGTTCATCGGCGTCATCACGGAAGCACTCGGACGGCGCAAAGGGCAGATGACGAAGATGGTGAATCACGGCACGGGCCGCGTTCGTCTCGAGTTCGAAGCGCCATCGCGCGGGCTGATCGGGTTTCGTAACGAGTTTCTAACCGAGACGAAGGGCACTGGTCTTCTGAACACGATGTTCCTGCGCTGGGGCGACTGGCAGGGCGCGATGCGCGGACGTTCTACCGGATCGCTCGTGGCGGACCGAATGGGCGAGACGACAACCTACGCACTTTACAACCTTCAGGAGCGCGGCACCCTGTTCATTCGTGCGGGCAAGCGCGTCTACGAAGGCATGATCATCGGCGAGAACGCGCGCCCGGTGGACCTGGACGTCAACGCAATCAAGGAGAAGAAACTCACGAACATGCGCGCGTCCACAGCGGACGAAGCGCTGCGACTCGTTCCGCCGAAAGAGTTGTCGCTGGAGCAGGCGCTGGAGTTCATCGCCGACGACGAGTTGGTGGAAGTCACGCCTGAGACGATCCGGTTGCGGAAGCGCATCCTCCCCGCCAACCAGCGGCCGAAGAAAAAGGAATCGCTCGATTCGTAGCCACTTCACCAAAACCCGCGTTTACCCGATCACTGACACACAGGTCTGCGGTATTTCACATGCGGACCAGGTCTCGCTACTCGCCGGTGGCGGCGCGACATTCGTTCAATTGCGCGAAAAGCACCTGCCCGCGTTGGATTTCTACAACGAAGCGAAAGCCGCCCTCGCCGTCGCCAAACAACGAGGCGTAACTCTAATCATCAATGACCGCGTCGACCTCGCGCTCGCGCTGCAAGCCGGCGGCGTGCACCTTGGGCAGGACGATCTGCCATCGGACGCTGCCAGAAAATTGCTCGGTAACGACGCCATCATCGGGTACTCCACTCACAATGTCTCGCAGGCGATCGCGGCGGCCGCACTTCCCATCGATTACATCGCGATCGGCCCGATCTTCGAGACCGGGACCAAAGCGAACCCGGATCCCGTAGTCGGTCTCGACGGACTGCGGGCCGTGCGTAAAGCGATCGGCGACATTCCTTTGGTCGCTATCGGCGGCATTACTTCGGTAAACGCCGCCGCGGTCATTGAGGCTGGCGCGGACTGCGTCGCGGTCATCAGCGCGCTCCTTTGCGGCGGTCCTGACGCCATTTCCGACCGCTACCGCATACTCGCGCAGATTTTGTCCTCATGATAAACAAAATTTGCTTGCGTTTAGCATCGTTATGCGCGAGAATCGTCGCGGTTTCGAGTGCACCAGGGGCTCGGAAACACCCTTCCTCTCTGCGGCAATCTCAACTTTAGTTCGTGCGGGAGCTCCAAACCCTTAATGAGTTTCTTCGACTTACCGCCCATAATTGAGCGAATGTTGCTGGTGTCTGACAAAATCAGCGACCTTAACTTCTCAGTCGGACAGCCACCGCAGGTCGAGATCAACGGCAAGCTAACGCCGGTCCAGCCCCTCGGGATGCAGAAGCTCTCGCCCTACCAGACAGAGATCATCGCGCTCACGCTCATCCACGGAAATCCCGATGCCGCCGAACGTCTCGCGCGCACCGGGACTGCCGATCTCAGCTACTCGCTGCCGTCGCGCGCCCGTTTTCGCGTCAACATCTTCCAGCAACGCGGCGTGTACTCGATCGTCATGCGCGTGATCCCGACCGACATTCCGACCATCAAGAGCCTGGGACTGCCGGCGCAATTGGCGGACATCGCCGAGCTGCGCAACGGTCTCGTTCTAGTGACTGGTCCGACGGGCTCGGGCAAAAGCTCAACGCAGGCCGCGATCATCGACATCATCAACGAGAAGAAGCATTACCACATCGTCACGATTGAGGACCCGATCGAGTACTTGCACCTGCACAAGGCCTCCACGATCAACCAGCGAGAAGTCGGTCACGACACGCGCGACTTCCCGTCAGCGTTGCGCGCGACGTTGCGACAGGCGCCGAAGGTGATTCTGATCGGCGAGATGCGCGACTTCGAAACGACGGAGATCGCGCTTGAAGCCGCCGAGACAGGCCACCTCGTGCTTTCAACACTGCACACGATCGACGCCTCGAAGACAGTCGACCGCATCATCGGGCTCTATCCCAAGAACGAAGAGCCGGTGATCCGAACGCGATTGGCCCAAACGTTCCGCTACATCGTTTCGCAACGGTTGATTCCGAAAGCTGACGGCAGCGGGCGAGTTGCGGCAGTGGAGATACTGCGCTCGAGTCCGCGCACGCGCGAGTACATCGAAGTCGGCGAGGTCGAAGGCAAGTCGCTGCTCGACGCGATGCGCGACGGAAAGCTGGATGGCATGCAGGACTTCGACACAGTCATCAAGGGACTGATCGACAACAAGGTCGTCTCGCTTGAAGACGGTCTTGCGTTCGCGAGCAACCAGAACAACCTGCTGCTTTCGCTAAAAGGCATGACGGCCGCCGAAGACTTCATTCGCCGCGACGGCGAGGCGGTAACGGTCAACTCGTTTTCCGACTCCGGCTCGATGCTGGGAATGATCGAATAGCCATGTTCGAATAGTCTCGCCTTCGCTCAAACACCATCATGATCATCGTTTGTCAAAAATGTGCGACCCGCTTGCAGGTTGACGAAGAAAAATCGCCGGCGCGGCCGTTCAATGTTCGTTGCCCGAAGTGCAATGCGACTGTTAGTTCCGGTGTGGCGAGTCCGGCGTCGGAACATGGCGCACTTGCGGTTGGTGGATCTCCTTCGACGGAGCATCCGCGTTTTGAACAGAACACGGCCCGCGCGTACGAGCCAATCGCGACTGTCAGTTCGAATGGGGAGAATGGCGCTACGATCACTGACGACTCGGTCCGCATGCTGATGGATCTGCTTTCGAAGGGCAGCGCGAATCGTGCTCCCGAGCAACCCGGTGCGAGACCGTCGTGGGACCAGCGCAAGGCTTTGGTCTGCACCGGCGAAAACTACCGCGACACAGTTGCTCGACGTCTCACCGAGAGCCGTTATCAAGTCTTCGTCGCCGAAGACACGCGTCAGGCAGTCGAAACAATGCGTTCCAACAAGATGGACGTCGTGTTGCTCGAGCCGCAGTTTGATCCGGCTGAACAGGGATCGGCATTTGTCAGTCGAGAGATCAACGTCCTGCGTCCACCGCAACGCCGCCGGATCTTTTTCGTTCTGATCTCGCCTTCATTGCGCACGATGGATGCGCATGCTGCGTTTCTCAGTAATGTGAATCTCGTCGTGAACGTCGCCGACGTTGACGAGCTGCAACGCATCATGGAAGTCGCGTTGCGCGAGTACAACGAACTCTACCGCGACTTCAACGGCGCGTTTAATTTGACTGCTTTGTAGTTTCCCTATATCTGTGTAATCTGTGTCCGCACCACACAGGAAAGCACGGGTATGAACACCAACCACGACCATCGCCATCAGGCAATGAGCAACAGTTGGCGTCGTTTGAGCGTGGTGTTGTTTCTGACAGCGCTCTACATGGTGGCGGAAGTCGTCGGTGCGTTGTGGACCGGCTCGCTGGCTTTGCTGGCTGACGCGGGTCACATGTTTACCGACGTCGCGGCACTCATTCTCGCGCTCAGTGCCGTCTGGTTTGGATCTCGCCCGGCAACTTCAAAGAAAACTTTTGGTTACTATCGACTCGAGATCATCGCCGCGCTTGTGAACGGCGTTGCGTTGGTGGTGATGTCGCTGTTCATTTTTTACGGCGCGTACGAGCGTTGGATCGAGCCGCCGCTGGTTAAGAGTGGCCCAATGATTGCGGTCGCTGCGGGCGGTCTGGCGGTAAACCTGATCTGCGCGTGGATACTTCACGCGCGTCACGAGATTGATCTCAACATTCGCGGCGCCTGGATGCATGTGATGGGCGATGCGCTGGGGTCGGTGGCGGCGATACTCGCCGGCGCGTGCATGGCCGTGTTTGGGTGGTACCAGGCTGACGCTGTTTTCAGCGTCGTCATCGGTCTGCTGATCATCTGGGGATCGGTGAGGCTGATTCGCGAGTCGACAAACGTCCTACTGGAAGGCACACCGGCGCACATCAACCTGGCGGCGGTCGAAGATGCTATTCTCGCGACTAACGGCGTCGCTGACGTGCACGATCTGCACGTTTGGACGATCACGTCCGGACGCGAGGCGTTGAGCGCGCACGTGATTCACGCGCACAGCATCTCGCAGCCGGATCTGTTGCGCGAGCTGCGCGCCAAACTTCACGATCGTTTTGGCGTCGATCACCTCACGATTCAGATGGAAACCCCCGACTTCGAAGACGAAACGTTTCATTTTTGTCATGCCGGCACGGCATGTTTTCGATCTGAAAGAAACTGAGCTTCGTACTTTGTGCTTTGTACTTTGTTTCGCTTCCGGATCTGTCATTTGAATGCGAGTAGTCGCACTTTGAGAACAAAGAAAAAAGTACTAGGTACCAAGCACAAATAGCAGCACTAATGGAACTGAACCTACTCTTGACCCTTGACCTGCGAGAACAGGCGGCGTTGCAAGCGGCCCTCGTCACGCACGGCGCACCGGACGCGCTGGTCACGCTCGCTCTGACGGGTGCGTGTCGCATCAGCTCGCTTCGCGAAGCGCGGCAACTGCGCAAGTGGCTGGGCGAAGCGCGCACGGACGAATCGGATTTCGCGTCGTTGCACGTCATCGAGAAAGCCCTCATTGATTTCGGTGTGTGACAAGAGCGCCTATGACTGGTGAATTCGATCTTGCCTGCGGAAATGGTTCGATAAAGTTTGTTGCCGATGACGATCGATTCCGAGTCATATCGGATCGCTCCAATCCAGAACCGCCGTTGAGTGACGCGCAGATCGGCGCCGCGTTCGACTCGCCAATCGCCTCGCCGCAGCTGGACGAAATCGTTCGCAGCGATGATTCCGTGCTGCTGGTTGTGTCCGACGCGACCCGCGCGACTGCCAGTGCGCAGATCGTGAACGTGCTCGTGCGCCGGCTGATCCAGAGCGGCGTCTCAGCGGGCAACATCGCCGTGATCTTTGCGACCGGAATTCACCGGCGCGTCACTGAAGAAGAGAAGCGCGAGTTGCTGACGCCGTTCATCGTTCAGCGAATTCGCACGTTGGATCACGATGCGTACGACGAGACAAAGCTCTATTCGCCGGGAACAACCGCGAAGGGCGTGCGCGTGGAGCTCAGTTCCGCTTTACGCGATTTTTCACACGTCGTGCTCATCGGCGGGATCAACTTTCATTACTTCGCGGGGTTTACTGGCGGCCGAAAGTCCGTGTGTCCGGGGTTGGCGGCCGCGAAGACGATCGAAGCAACGCACATGCTGGCGTTTGATTTCGAGGGCGGTGGACGAAAGGCGGGTGTCGGCCCGGGATTGCTGGACGGGAACGCGGTCCACGAAGAGTGCGAGCGTGTTGCTGAGCTGGTTGCGCCG
>DASTOZ010000207.1:0-2941 GCA_035762365.1 Pyrinomonadaceae bacterium
CCTGGGCCATCCCCGTTCTCGGCTGATGTGACACGAGCACGGCCGCAAGACCAAACATTGTATTCGCCGCCATCACCCCTGCAATTCCTCCCACCAATTGAGCGAGCAAATACAAAGGCGCATCGCGCCAATCAAAATCGCGACTAAGCGCGAACGAGAGTGTCACGACGGGATTGAAGTGCGCGCCCGATACCGCAGCGAAACTGATAATCAGAGCGACAAGTGCTGCTCCCGTGGCCACAGTGTTGGCAAGCAGCGCCAGAGCGGTGTTTCCGTTTGCCAGACGCTCCGCCATGATGCCTGACCCAACCACTGCGGCCAGCAGGAAGAATGTCCCCAGCGCTTCAGCAACACACCGCTTTGCTATCGGCTGAGGCATGCGCGACTCCAATCGGTGTTGGCGCACAACATGCCGCCGGGCTTTCAGCTTTCAATGTTTCCGTGGCGATAGTGCCGTCTGCCAATTCTGTCGAGCAGTCGCAGGGCGCGGTTTCGGCGAGATTGTCTTCGAGCACGACGAATACTTCCCACTCGTTGCCGTCAGGATCGCGCACCCACGTCTTGTCTTGCAGCGCGTAACAGCAGTTGGTCTGCATTTCGTCGCGCGTTAACAAGCCGGCCTCGGTCCACTTTTCGCGAACGGCCAGCACGTCCTCAGTGCTCGCCACTTGTATTCCCAGGTGCGAAAGTGCACCGCGTTCGTTGAAAGTGTGCTGATTCAGCGTCAGATTCAACGGCGGATTTTGCACGTCGAACTTGGCGTAACCTGTTCGCACTTTACTCGGTTCGATCCCCAGAAGTCTTCGATAAAACTCGAGACTTACGTTGACGTCCTTGACGTTCAGGGCCAGATGCGCCTTGAGCGCCTGGACCGGTTTTTGTTCCTGCATCATCTGCTCCTTCGTGTTTCAGGCCAATTTGGCCGTCTTGTATATATGCCCACGCGCATATGCAGGACGCAGTATCCTCCTGATCCAGACATATGTCAAGCCATATATGCTTTGTGTTATCATTCGCCCCGTTATGGTGAAGAAACAGAATGCTTTTGACCGGGAACTATTCTTTCGGGCGCTGGCGGATCCGACGCGCTTGCGAATCATCAATCTGCTCGGCGATCAGGAAGTGTGCGTCTGCTTTTTCGTCGAGATATTAAAGACGAATCAGCCGAAGATTAGCCGTCACCTCGCTTATCTGCGTCGCGCGGGCATAGTCGCAGCCCGACGTGAGGGAATCTGGATGCACTATCGGATCTCGACCCCAGGCGATGAAAACGCCGCGAAAGTTCTTAAGGACGTGCGCGAATGGCTGGCGAAAGATGCGCTTATGGAGCAAGACTTAAAACGGTTGAACAAGATCTGTTGTGCTCCGGAGTTGCCGGTTCAACTACAGGGCAGCCCGAAGCCAGTGCCGATCGTCGGGATGTTGGGATGAGGGATATCGCTGAATGAAATCATTGATTGTTGCTTTACTGCTGATCGTGACCGCGGCTACTTCGTCGAAGGCGCAGAACACACTTGCGAAACTCGAGGGGCAGGTCGTGTGTTGCGCTGAATGTTGGGCCGAGGCTGATCGCAACAAGGTCGAGTATGGCACTGCCGCAAACCTGCTAAAGGCGAAATCGTGCGTAGAGGGCGGCGATCCCACGTTGCTCGCCGTCCGCGAAGCAGGCGCATTTAAGCTGTATCAATTAGGGCTCGGAAAGTTTCGTTTGCCGGGAAAGAACTGGCTCGACTTTGTCGGCAAACGGATCGCGGTCGAAGGCAAAGTCGAAACAAAGAAAGATGTGAGCACGATTCGCGTCGATCGTTTGCAGGTGCTTCAGCCGAGTCTCGCCGAACGTGAAGCCGCGAAGCTGGTCGGTCAAACAATCGATTTGAGTTTGAAGGACCTTTCCGGCGTCGAGCAGAGTTTGCAGGCTTTGAGAGGCCGCGTTGTCGTTTTAAATTTCTGGGCCACGTACTGCATTCCGTGTCGCACGGAGATGCCCGACCTCGCGGCGGTACAGAACGAGTTTGCCGCGCTCGGCGTCCAGGTGATCGGAGTTTCGACCGACGACGTTGCGGATCGCGCGAAAGTGCTCCAGTTTGTACGAGAGACGAAAGTAAACTTTCCGATCTGGATCGGCGGTTCCGCGGAGCACATGGTGCGGTTTGGTCTTGGCACGGCCTTACCGGGAACAGTCGTGATCGATCGCCAGGGAAAGATCGCAAAGATCATTTCGGGCGCAGTAAATCAGGCGACGCTCCGAAGGGAGATTGAGTCGTTACTCGCCGTCGCAAGCATGCCTGCCGCCGCCGCCACTGCGAACGTTAAAAAAGCGGAGGTCTCCTCGGTACCCAGTTGACCGCTTTGACCGGGGGAAGGCCGCGCCGTGAGCGGGGCAGGTGAGAACGAGTACAAATGGACCTACGGCGTGCGCGTGATTGCGAAACAGATCGATCGCGCGACGTGGCGTAACACGCTGACCTATCGTTTTCATCCGCGCTTCACCGCCGGCATTGAATACAACCCGTTAGCGGGGAAGGTTAGTCCGCTGGCCAATCTTGTTGTTGCGACCGAAACGCATCAGCGTCCCGCGGTGATCATCGGCACGAGCTCCGACCGAATCGGCACGCCGTACGGACAATCCTTCTACGCGACCGTGAGCAAGAACCTGAAGCACCACACGGGCCTGCCCGTCAGTCCCTACTTCGGAGTTGCTTATGGAACATTTGAAGATCGAGCGCGCATGATTGGAGGGTTGAACATCGCGATCGCGGAACGCTGGAGTTCCACGGTCTTGTTTGACGGTGTGCGCGTTCATCCGATTGTGAATTACAGCTTTGGACGGCACCAGCTTGGAGCGATCTTCGAACGCGGCCGTCACCCCGGCGCGAGCTACAGCATCTCTTTCTAACCGCGCGACACTTGCTCGGCGCCGGAGCGCTATCCGCGCGATTTG
>DASTOZ010000208.1:0-2251 GCA_035762365.1 Pyrinomonadaceae bacterium
CCGCGATCCGAAGCGCACGATGGGATCCCACGAGTCCACTCGCGCGTCAACGGTTGTGGCAGCGTAGTGCACGCTCCCAGATCTGCGATCTCCTGCCGAATCGGAACTCCGAGAATTCTTAGGTCACCGCCGTAGTTACACTGCACGAGGACTCCGATCGTGTAGCCTCCCGCTTCGACTGACAGCACACGCGACGACGTGCCGATTCCACCTTTGAATCCGTTACAGCCCATGCCCGTGCCACCACCAACCGCTCCTTCCAGCACGCGCCCGGGTTTGGCGCTATCGAGTGCCTGCAACGCGTGCATCGGCTTCACGTGTTCGCCATTCGCATCGTTCAGGAAATCAAATGTCTCCGCGACGATGGGGTACGTGAAGATGAACTTTCGGCCGTTCTTCAACTGCCATTGAATTGCGGCATCGCGGACCGTGCCGACGCTGTGTGTGCCGGTTAATAGAATCGGCCCTTCCATGAAGCCCGACTCTTTGATCCAATTGATGCCCGTCATGTCACCGTTGCCATTCAGGTTGAATGTCGCCGCGAACACGGGATCCCAGTTTCCCTTTGGTCGCGGAAGAATGGCGGTAACTCCGGTGCGTATCGGTCCCTTTCCCGGCACGAGTTTGCCTTCTCCCTCGATCAAAGTGACGTGACCGACGGCGATTCCGGCGACGTCAGTGATCGCGTTATCCGGACCAGTCTTACCAGGAAACGGAATTCCGAGATCTCTGCCTCGTGGTCGAGTTTGGGCAGCGAGCGGCGCTGCAAGAGCGAGCCCGATCAGGACAGTGATAAGTATGCGCATTCGATCGTTCCTTTCCGAAGTCATTCGTCGGTTTTGTAACGGCGCGCATAAAATACTTGATACAACTTCGGGAGCAAAGGTGTACGACAACTAAGTGGCACAAGACGCAAGAACCGCCGTCGTTGCGGCAATATTCGGAAACCTCGCGATTGCCACGACGAAGTTTTTTGCCGCAGCCTTTTCCGGCAGTTCAGCCATGCTCTCAGAGGCGATTCACTCGCTCGTCGACACGGGCAATGGTGCGCTGATTCTGCTCGCTATTCGCAACAGCCGCAAACCACCCGATGCGGAACATCCATTCGGTCACGGGCGCGAACTCTACTTCTGGACGCTGATGGTCGGAGTGTTCATCTTCGGCGTCGGTGGCGGCATGTCGATCTACGAAGGACTCACTCATCTCACAAACCCGACGCATATCCGGGATGCCACGTGGAGCTACATCGTTATTGGTCTATCGGGCGTGTTCGAAAGTATTACCTGGTTCTTCGGTTGGAAAGCGTTCAGCAAAGAGCGTCGCGGAAGAGGCGTGATCGAAGCGATCCACAGCACCAAAGACCCAACCAGCTTCTCCGTGCTGCTGGAAGACTCGGCCGCGTTAATTGGGCTCGCAGTTGCCCTGGTCGGTATCTTCCTCAGTCAATCGTTCAATCAGCCATATTTCGACGGCGCAGCATCGGTCGTGATCGGCCTGTTGCTCTGCGCGATAGCAACTGTGATGGTTTACGAAAGCAGGGGCTTGCTGATCGGCGAGGGCGTCGATCGCGAGACGCTCGAAAGTTTGCGGACGATAATCGAAGCTGATAGGGACGTGGCCCACGTCCAACACTTGCACACGATCTATCAGAGCCCCGGCGCCGTGCTGGTCGCAATCGAGCTGCGCTTTCACGACAGCATTTCGGCGGTTGATATACGAACGGCCGTCCGACGTTTGGAAGCTGAGATTCAAGCGCGCTATCCGGAAGTCAAATACGTTTTCTTCCGTGCAGAATCACTCACTTCCGACGACACGCTCGAAGAGATTCATTAGCGAGCGGTCCCAACCTTGATCGTAACGAGCCCTTTGTTACTGACTCGACCGCGCAGAGTGATGCTTACCTGAACTTCGCCCTTAGTCTCACGTTCGTCCGGTAGTTTAATTGTCACCTGCGTCAGACAGTCGAAGCCAGTCGAAGCCGGGGACCGTATTGACGTTCTCAACGATGAGCGGCATGCTTTGCACAAAATGGATCTTGGCCGGCAATCTTCTCGGCGAGCCTCGGCGGATCTCTGCGGTTAATGGCCCATTTTCAACGCAGAGGCGACGGAGCTACGCAGAGTACGCATCAGAGCAAACCACGGCGGTGTCTTAAATTGGGAGTTATCTCTGATGCGAACTTTGCGTACCTCTCTGCGTCTCTGCGTTAAATGGCTCGTTCAACGCAGAGACGCCGAGTATACGCAGAGGC
>DASTOZ010000209.1:0-4210 GCA_035762365.1 Pyrinomonadaceae bacterium
TCGAATCCCAGGTTGAGAAGCTGAAGGTTCGCTCCCTTCTTGCCGAGTTCGACTGCCTTAACGGAGCTGGAGCCGATGTCCAGGCCAACGAGGTTCTTTTTGCCGGCGCTTCTTTTGAACATAGTCAGTTAGTCCTCGTGACGACAACCCGCAGTTTGTTTTGGAGACGAAGCCGGGCACGTGCTTTTCGCGCGCGCGGCAGTTGTCGCTTGACTACTCTGGGCGTGACGGAGTTGGTCGTGGTTGGGTTCAAGGTTGCGGTCCCTTTGTTATTGGGGTTAGCGGTCGGGACACCGAGTCGCAGTGGTAGCGTGCTGGCGGGTGTCAGTAAAAACGAGTTGGAGAAGTCTGCGGCAGGAATGAAGCTCATTTCGGAAACCCAGCCAAGTTGGGTCGGTACCAACTTCCGTAGGCTTTGCGACCTCCGCTCGCGCGAAGTGTGCCTTTATCGTGCTCCAGTGATTTCGCGGGATTGACCGCTGATAGAAAACCAGGTGGGCACCTGGTAGACGGCGCGCCCGTGCGCACAATCCGCCGTCAACCTGAGTGAGAGTACATTAATGGGCCAAACACTGTCAACCAGTATTTTTCTCTGTTTAACTCGTTGTGTACGTGGAGTTAAGCTACGGGAATGGTCCATTTTTGGAGGGTGTTTCTGGAAGGAAGTGGTCAGGATTCCAGTTTTTCGAGGACCCTGGCGACTGCGCTCGGGTCTTCTTTCACCTTCACTGTCTTGGCTGGAATGCCTGCGACGATGTTATGCGCCGGAACGTGTCGAGTAACGACGGCGTTGCATCCGATCATCGCGTTGTCTTCGACCTGCATGCCTGCCAGGACTGTCGCGTGATAAGTGACGCGAACGCCGTTGCCGAGACGAGTCGGAGGCGTGTAGACCTGGTGGATGTCGTAGATGTCGTGACTGTGGGAGTAGATGTTGGCGTAGTCTGAGATCGATACGTCGTTGCCGATGTCAATGCCGCCGCGGTCGTCGAGCAGCACGTGACGGTGGATGACGACGTTGTCGCCGATCGTCAGGTTGTAGCCGAACGACCATTCGACGTACTGCCAGCACTTGAAGTTGGCGCCGACGCTTTTAAAGATCAGCGGCGCGAGCATCCGGCGAAAGCGATGCGCAAACAGGGCGTTTAGCGCCAGCGGTGAGCGATCGAACATCTGCCACAGCCAGATGAACGGCTTTCGCTGGTTGTAGAGTTTCGCGTCGATGTCCGCGTAGTACTCGGGCTCGGTGGTGATGTTGCGCGGATCGAAACTGTGAATCGCGGCGCGCGCGGGTAACGAGAGAGTTTCGCGGTTGAGTCCTGTAGTTCCGTGGAATATCTGGGTCAGGGTCTCGGTGACTACGTCGTTGGGATCTCTGCGACCGTCGGTTAAAGACTTCTCTAACTCGGATAGAAAACTGTCGTAGTCCTGTTCTGCTAACGCCTGGGCCGATAAATCGCGATAGGTCATAGGAGTGCCGAGTCAAATTAACATATGTGTTCTCGGAGTGGCCAGCGATTAGTATTATCCGTCTTTCCATCGGACTCTCACGAGCGCCTCGCCTTGCGAGTCAATCCCGAGCAGGCTAGGATGCGAAGCGAATGAAGTTTCTGCGCACCTCTCTCGTCTTTGTTCTACTTCTAATCGTGTTTGCAGCCGGGTGGCTGTGGTTCAACCGCCCGTCGCCCGTTGACCTCGCAAAGTACGCACCCGCCGATTCCCTGCTCTATGTCGAGTTGAACAACGCCTCGGATCTGGTGCGAGCGATTCAACAGACGGACGTCTGGAAAGCCGCTGCGCCGATCACTCACAGCAACGCGAGCTCGGACAACAAACTCGCAATGATGGCCGCGCGCGCCGGTATCGGACCAATCGACGCGGTGCTCTTCGCACGTGCTCAGTTCGCGCTCGTCGTCGTCAATCTCAACGCCTCGGAGCAGGAAGACACGTTGCGAGTGAAACCGGAATTCGCGCTCATTGCCGAGACTCACACTTCCGCGTGGCGCACGAAGCCCGCCGTCATGTCTGCGGTGAAGCAACTGGCGAGCTTCGTGTATGGAGCGTCGAATTGCAGCGAGCGAAGTGGCGATGCTGAGTATGTTGAGTGTTCAGTTGCGGGCGGAGAACGAAAGATCGTAGGCGCTGTTGAGGGCACGCTGGTCGTCGTCGGCAACACGGAGAACGCGGTGCGAACTTGTTTGGAAGCCAAACGCGGGACGCGCCCGAACCTTCTTTCCGATCCCGAGATGGTGAGAGTCAGGGCGAGTCTTGTTTCAAATCAGACGCTTGGGTTTGGCTACGTCTCGGCGGCGAACTCGGCGAAGTTGTTTTCGTGGGCCGCGCCGCTCCTGATGCGAGTTGGTCCAGGAAATCGTCAATTGGAACAACTGCTAGCCGTGAGCGCGGGAAAGATCCTGCGCGGTGTGGCTTGGACCGCGGTATCGACGGGCGGCGGTATCGAAGACCGTTATCTGTTCTCGCTGGAGCCGGACATCGTTTCGCGCTTGCAGCCGGCGTTTGAAATGACCCAGCGCGACGAGAATTTCTGGAAGCTCGTGCCTCAAGGTTTCGAGTCGTTGACAATCTATCGCAGCAAAGAGCCGGCGACTGCGTGGAGGTCGCTTGATTCGGCCGTCGCGTTTAAGTTGGACGCATTGCCCGCGGTGCTGTTTGGGACACTGCTGAAGTCGAGTTTGACGCCGTACGGAATCAGCGATCCGAAAGAAGCGTTGACGACGCTCGCGCCGCCTTTGTTGACGATGCGACCTTCGGCGGCCGTGGAAGGATCGGTGCTGGTCGCGCGCGTGACTGACGAAGCGAGGCTCAGGCGATCGTTGGCCCAGGAGGTTTTTAGAGGCGATAACGGTCAGATCGTGCAGGGACTTCAGGCGCAACTCGATCCGGAGCTCGAGTTTTCCGCTGTCTTCACCGATGGCTATGTGCTGTTGGGAAGGACCGAGAACATGGAGCCATGTCTAGCGGCGCTGCGAAGGAGCGAAGCGCTGAACGACGACAAGATCAAACAGGCGTCGCAGGAGAGTTCGGCGGCGATCGTTACGTATGCAAACGATGAGTTGCGCCTGCGAGATTTCATCTCGACTCTCATGATGCTTCAGGGGCGACGGCTCTCGACGGAAGAAACAGCGCGCCTGCAAAACCGTCTGCACGATTACAGTTTTGCTTCGACGGAAACGAGATTGGGTAGCGGTGGGATTGAACGAACGACGCGATCGGCGTTTGGGCAGTTCAGCACGTTCGTTTCGCTGCTTGGAGCTGAGAGTTCGAACGTGGTCGGGCGGTGAGCGATGCTGAACGCCGGAACATCGCTCTTGCTTGGCACGCGCAATCCGGGAAAGATTCACGAGATCAAACTGATCCTTGGCGACGTCGCACTCGGGTTGTGTTCGCTCAACGACTTTCCTGACGTTGCGGTGGCAATAGAAGATGCGGCTACGTATGCCGAGAACGCGATCTTGAAAGCGCGATTCTACGCGCGCGCGACCGGGCTGCCGGTGTTGGCGGACGACTCGGGCTTGGAAGTCGACGCGCTCGGAGGAGCGCCGGGTGTGTTATCGGCACGTTATGCAGGTGCAGACGCGACGGATAGTGATCGCCGCACATTGCTGCTTTCCGAGCTCGCGAAAGTTTCGGAGCTCGCAAAAGATGGCGACGAGAATCGCCGGGCGCGTTTTGTTTGCGCGATCGCGATTGCGTCTGTCGATGGTCAAGTGCTGAATCTGTCGGAAGGCATTTGCGAGGGGACGATCACCTTCGCCCCGCGCGGCACATCGGGTTTTGGTTACGATCCGCTGTTCGTTCCCGACGGCTACGATCAGACGTTCGCAGAATTATCGGACGAAATAAAGAACCAGATCAGCCACCGCGCCCGCGCTTTGATAAAGCTCCGCGAATTTCTAAATCACGAATGGCGCCGACTCTCTGCTTGACCAGCTTATAAACGGCCTCTTAGAATGACGCGTCTTTCGGGGCGTAGCACAGCCTGGTAGTGCGCTCGGTTTGGGACCGAGAGGTCGGAGGTTCGAATCCTCTCGCCCCGACCAATAAAGTCAGTAGTTTACGGCTACCGTCAATGGTGGCCGTATCTCATTTGTGGATCCCTCAAGTTATTAATCTTTCCGTCGCATGCACTCCAAGATTTCTTCGAGATCGAAACGAAGAATGTTTGAACCGGGTGGCTTTCCGTCGTTTT
>DASTOZ010000210.1:0-5093 GCA_035762365.1 Pyrinomonadaceae bacterium
CGTCGTCTTCAGCGAGAAGCACACAGCGAGCGCGTCCCGGCGTTTTCGTCGGGTGCACTACTTCGCCTCTGGCCGTTGCGGCTTTTTCGTGTGTGATCATTGGGCAGACTGCCGAGACTTTCGAGGCCGTGAGGGCTCTGAAGGTCGGACGAGGCCGAGTCAACGCTCGGGGTTTCACCTCGCCAGAAGCAGATTAGACCGCCCAGCGCGTGATTGTCAATGTTTTCCCTTGTTGGCCACAGGCGGCAGGAAGACCTAATCGATGAACGTGCGGTGCCACATTTCCAGCCCTAGAAGCTGGAAAACCTGAAGGTTATAGTCTTCTCGACCGGAAAAGTTCGCATCGACGACCCGTTTGACCTCTTTCGGCCGAAACAACCCGCGGCGTTTCACCGCATCGTCCGAAAGCAGGTCCGCGATCAGGGGCTTTAGCGGCCCGCGAAGCCACGACCGGATCGGCGCCCCGAAGCCCGCTTTTCGCCTCCAAATCACGTCATTCGGCAGCACGCCTTCGAGCGCGCGTTTGAGGATGTACTTGCGCTTGAGTCCACGAAGTTTCAACCGGGGCGGCATGCGCGCCGCCATCTCGATCATCTCCCGGTTCAAAAACGGCACCCGCACCTCCAGGTTCGCGGCCATCGACGTCTTATCGGTGGTCATGAGATTCAGACAGGGCAGGAACGTTTTCAGGTCGACGTAGAGGAGTCGATTGAGAGGCGCGGCGTCGGAAACGCGCGCGAAGTACGCGCGATGCATCGAATAAGGGTCGTACGACAGAGTCATCCCTCGCCACTCGTCTGAATACAGACGATGCTTCATTTCGTCAGTGAAGTAAGTCCCGTAGCCGAGGTAGCGATCTTCGAAGTCGAGCGCGGCGCTGCGCGCAAACTTCTTCGCGTTGCGCAGCGGCGCCGTGAGTTTTCCCGGCAGCCCGCCCGGCAATGCTCCGGCGACACTCTTCATCAACGGGCGTCGCAGTAGCTGCGGCACCGGATCGAACACAGACGCGATCTTCATCGCCATCTGACGCGGGTAACCCGCGAACACCTCGTCGCCGCCCATGCCCGAGAGCATCACCGTTAGCGTTTCGCGTGCGGCGCGCGAGATGAGGTAACTCGGGATCGCCATGTCGATCGGCGGTTCTTCCATGTGGTAGACGAGCTTCGGCAGGAGATCCGCGACTGACGGTTGCAGCATGATCTCGTGATAGTCGGTCTGCAATTGTTCGTTGACGCGACGAGCCCAGCGCACGTCGTCGGGAATGATGTCGTAACGCAGATCGCGACTCTCGATGCCGGCGGTGTAGGTGCTGATGCGTTGACCGTTGACGTGACGCTGCATCAGTGCGGTGATGCCGGAGGAATCTATGCCGCCTGACAGAAACGATCCGAGCGGCACGTCGGCGACCATCTCCATGTTTACTACTCGATCGAGCGTCTCGAGCGTGCGTTCGCGCCACCACGCTTCGTTGTGTCCTTCTTCAATGTTTGTGAACGAGACGTCCCACCATTGTCGGAGAGTGATTTCACCGGCATGAAAGTGGAGCAAGTGTGCCGGTGGAACGGTCTTGATCCCTGCGAACAGTGTGTTCGGATCGGGCGACCACAGGAACGTCAAAAACTGGTGGAGCGCTTCGGGATTCAGAGCGGGCCTGATTAGTTTCGTCGCGAGTAAGGCTTTGATTTCCGAACCGAAGACGAGCGCGGGTGGCGCTTCGCCGGCGCCGGGAATGAAAGCGTAGTACAGGGGTTTGATTCCGACGTGATCGCGCGCGAGCGTGAGTGTGCGTTCCTGGTTGTCCCAAACGGCGAAAGCGAACATGCCGTTGAGACGGTCCATCGCGTCCCAGCCCCACTCGACGATCGCGGCGAGCAGGACTTCCGAGTCGGTGGCGGTGCGAAACTGATGACCCAGCGCGCGCAGTTGTTCGCGCAGTTCGCGGTAGTTGTAGATCTCGCCGTTGAAAGTGAGAACGTAACGGCCGTTATGCGAGAGCATCGGCTCGTGTCCGGCGGGGCTCGGGTCGATTATGGCGAGGCGTCGATGGCCCAGGCATGTTCGTCGATTGCTCTGATCGATGACCCCTGACGTCCAAACACCCTCGTCATCCCGCCCGCGGTGCTCGACGGCGTCGAGCATCCGTTTGATCTGTGTTTCAGGGTTGACGCTGATGATTCCGGCGATGCCACACACGACGGTTTAAACCTCAAACGGACGGTGCTCGCGAAGCGAATCGAGAATACGAAAAGTGGCGCGAGTGGTAGCGGCTAATTGATCTACACGGATCGGGGCTTCTGTGCCTTGAAGGATGCTCGCGCACGTTTGACGGATTTGTTCCTGCTGGCCTTTGTCCTGCGACTTCAGCGTGATCTGTTCTTCGCGTCCGTCTTTGTGCAGCGTTGCGCGACGATAGTCGTCGAGGACAAAAGCGCGCGCGCCGCCAAAGATCTCGACGCGTTCTTTTGGCAACGACTTGTCGCCTTCGCTCAAGTATGCGATTGCTCCATTTGAGCCGTCAGCGAAACGCAGCGTGATAAAGACGGAATCAGCGTCAATCGTCTTCTCAGATTTCGCGCTTACGGATTCCGCAAACACGGAAACCGGAGCGGCGTTCGTCAGAAACTGCATCAGGTCGATGAAGTGACAGACCTCGCCGACGATGCGTCCGCCGCCTTCGAGCGCGTTCTGCGTCCAGTGCTCTTTCGGAATCCGCCCGGCGTTCACGCGATAGAGGATTGACAGCGGCGAGTTGACGCCGTCGAAGAAATCTCTGGCGCGTTGCGCGAGTGGCGAGAAGCGCCGGTTGAACCCGACCATCAGTCGACCCGTTGAATTTGCAGCAGCTTCCAAGACGGCGTCGAGCTCGTCGTCGTTGAGAGCCAGCGGTTTTTCTACGAAGACGTTCTTGTTGGATTCAAGTGCTCGGCGTGCGAGTTCGGCGTGCGAGTCGTGCCGGGTGCCGATGACGACGAGATTGATGTCCGTGTCGTCCAGCACTTCATCAGCGCTCGACACCGCGAAAGCAAATCCGAATCGCTTTCCGACGTCGTGCGCTGAAACTCCCGACGCCGTCGTGATTACGCGAAACTCCACACCTTCCGATTTGAAGTGCGGTAACAACATTGCCGGCACATAACCACCTGCGCCTATCACGCCAACACGGATCGCTTTCTCAGCTCGTTGCGCGAGCGCACTCAACGGAATGCGACGCGTGATCTCGCGATCCGGATCGTAGTTGAGCAGCACGCCAAGATACGATTCGTTTGAATCGCCAGAGATCAGCGCGTACGCACGTTCGGCGTCTTCGATACGGAAGCGATGCGTCGTCAATCGTTCGACGTTGACGCGGTTGTCGCCGACGAGCTCGAGAAAGCTTTCGATGTTTCGTTTTTCCGTCCAGCGGACGTACGGCAGCGGGTAGTCGTGCCCGCGCTCTTCGTAATCGGGATCGTAACGGCCTGGTCCATACGACATCGAAATCACGAGCTTCAGTTCGCGGCTGAAGAACGGCGCGCGCGGAATGTCGAGACCAGTCATCCCGACGACGATCACGCGCCCTTTCAAGCGCGACACACGCGCCGCCAGTTCGACCGGCTGGTTCGAATCCGTAGCGGCGGTGATCAGCACAGCGTCGGCGCCAGGCCCGCGCGTCCACTTGTCGATCTCGCTCGCGGCCTCGTCATTCGAGACCACGGCCCGATCCGCGCCGAGTTCCATTGCGAGCGCGACTCGCGCCGGATCGAGATCCAATCCGAACACGCGACAGCCGTTCGCCTTCAGAAGCTGCACCGTGAGTTGGCCCACCAATCCGAGGCCGATGACGACAACCGATTCGCCGAGCGTCGGCTCCGCCAGGCGCACGCCCTGCAACGCGATCGCACCCAGCGTTCCAAACGCGCCCGCTTCGAAGCTGACTCCCTCCGGCAAATGCACGCACAGGTTCTTCGGCGCCGACAGCACTTCCGCGTGCGAAGCAAATCCGACACCCGCGCACGCGACGCGATCGCCAATGTGAAACTCACTCACGTCCTCCGCGACCTCGGCGACGATTCCCGCCGCGCTGTAACCCAACGTCGACGACGCAGCCATCTTGTCGCGCACGGACGCAAACGTGTTCAGCAGCCCTTCACTCTTCACTTTCGCGACGACGGCTTTAACGAGATCCGGCCGCTGCCGCGCTTCCTGAAGCAAACCCTTGCTTACGAGCTCGACTGAGGCGCGCTCCGTTCCGGCGCTGATCAACGAAGCAACTGTGCGCACCAACACGCGTCCGCGTTGCAGCGCGGGCACGGGCACTTCGCCGACGAACGGTCGTCCAGTCTTTCGGTTTTGCAGCACCTGCTTCATAAGCCACAAAAAGGCACAAAAACCACAAAAGGCATATGACAGTAAAGTCTATTTACGTGCCAGGACCTCTTCGATCAAGCCACTGACCCACTCGGCGCGTGCGTCCCACGTTCCGCCGGCGACAGCCGCCTGACGTTTCCGTGAAAGCTCAGGATCCGTTTCGCGGAGTGCGTCTTCCACGAGCGCGATGAAATCGTCGCGCGTCCGCGCGATCCGCAGCACGTCTTTCATCGGTTCGTACTCCGGCAGCGGCGAGATGACCACCGGCTTACCCGTCGCGAGATACTCGCGCACCTTGATCGCGGAACCGTAGCTCGTAAAAGACTGCTCAGTTTCCCACGGCAAAACGCAAACGTCGAATCCCGCGGCATATGCGGGCAGTTCGGGATACGGCACGGGCGGCAGAAAGTGCGTGTTCGGCAGCCCCTCGATCTCCAGCCCGCGCGACTTGTTACCGATAAACACCCACTGCCATTCGGGACGTTCGCGTCGGGCCTGTTTGATCAGCTCCTGGTCCACCAGCCACGGCTCGATCGCGCCGAAGTAACCCAAACGCGGGCGCGGAATGCGCTCGATCTCAGGCGCGACGCTCACGTTGCCATTGCCAACATGCTGCCAGTGATCGTAATCGACTCCTTGTTCGAGCAGGTAAGATCGATCGCGCCCGCGCGTCGCTTCCTCAAACAATTTTCGTCCGGAATAGAAGACGAGGTCCGCCGCGTCGATCGCGTGTTCGTGCAGCCGCC
>DASTOZ010000211.1:0-8132 GCA_035762365.1 Pyrinomonadaceae bacterium
TGCCCGGCGCGAACACCGACGATGTTCAATTTCATGCTCTGACGCAGCAGCGCCAGCGTCGATTCAAACTCACCTTCACGCAACAAACCGTTGTCGACGAAGATGCACGTCTGCCGGTCGCCGACGGCTCGATGGACCAGCGCCGCAGCGACGGTCGAATCAACACCGCCCGACAAGCCGGATACCACGCGACCACGATCGCCGAGTTGCTCGCGAATGCGCGCGACCTGCTCCTCGATGACGGCCTCGGGCGACCAGTCGCCACGACAGCCACAAACGGAGAACAAAAAATTGCGCAACACCTGCGCGCCCAGCGGCGTGTGGGCAACCTCGGGATGAAACTGCACACCATAGATGCCGCGATTCTCGTTCTCCATCGCGTTCAGTGCGTCGTCAGTCGTCGCGGTCAGATGAAAGCCTTCCGGAATCTCAGTCACGTGATCGCCATGGCTCATCCAAACGTCCATCTCGGCAGGCAGACCCTGAAACAAACGGCTCGTGACGTCGAGAACTTTGAGCCGTGCGTAACCAAACTCGCGATTCGGCGAAGCGACAACGGAGCCGCCGAGCTCGCGTGCGAAGACCTGGAAGCCGTAGCAGATTCCGAGTGATGGACAGTCGATCGAGTCGAGTAGTTGCGGATCGGGTTTCGGTGCTTCGGCATCGTAAACAGAGGACGGTCCGCCGGAGAAGATCAAGCCCTTCGGCGAGCGCGCGTTAATGGCCTCGATGGAAGCGTTGAACGGAAGGATCTCGCAATATACGCCAGCCTCTCGAACTCGACGGGCTATTAGTTGTGTGTACTGTGATCCGAAGTCAAGTATTATTACGGTTTCGTGCTGCGGGACGTTACTCAAGAAAACCTCAGCGCCTGGTTTTGAAAACGTGGAATAAGAGAGTGGTTGATTATACACAAACAACGAGTGATCGGAAAAAACTGAAGCACCTTTGCGCCTTTGCGCCTTTGCGGGAGATACACCCTCGTCGTAGCCAACGCGCCGACCCCAAGGTCATTTCACGCAAAGGCGCAAAGGCGCAAAGGTTCGTGCTGGTTTGCATGATGTTTGTGCTCTTTGCGAGCGTGACAGCGACGAGCGCTGGCTCAGGTGTGCTTCTCTCGGAACCGCTGACTGTGCGCTGGCGCTACGAATCGAACGTCACACTCAACCTGACGCCAGCGTTCGACAAAGAACGGGTTTATCTGCCACTTGCCGGTGGAACTATCGTCGCGCTCACGGCGCGCGACGGCCAGCTTTACTGGCGTTCTGACATGGGAGGCGAACTGTCCGCTTCTCCGGTCGCGGATGAGTCCGCGATCTACGTCGCCTCCGAAGTCACCGGACCACCGAACGAACCGCGGCGCTCCGGTGGCGCGTTGCGCGCACTCAGCCGCGAAAACGGCGTCACACAGTGGATGACTCCACTCATCACGCCGGTCAGAGGCGCGCTCGCGAGCGGCGGCGGAAAAGTGTTTGCGGGCGGCAACGACGGCCGCGCTTATGCATTCGACAAACACACCGGCGGGGTTTTGTGGTCGATACCGTTTGCCTCACCCTTCTCGGGACAACCGGTGCTGACAGCCGGTCGCGTGTTTTTCGGCAGCGAGGACGGATCACTTCTCGCACTTGAAGAGCAGACGGGACGCCTGCTCTGGCGCTTTCGCACGAAAGGGGCCGTGCGTGGACCAGTCGCAGCCGATCGTGAAAACGTTTACTTCGGTTCGGGTGATGGTTACGTGTATGCCGTCAGCATCAACAATGGCCGCTTGAAATGGCGCAAGCGGACCGGCGCGGGTGTTGAAGCAGTGACACTGACAGGCAACATGCTGCTCGTCGCGTCGCTCGACAACTTCGCTTACCTGTTGAACGACAAAGGCGCGATGCTTTGGAAGAAACAGTTGCCCGGACGCATTTCGTCGCAGCCGCTGACCGTCGCGGAAGCAGCGCTGTTCACACCGCTTTCAAGTTCGGTCGGTGTTGTGTTGTCGTTGAAAGACGGGAAGCAGGTGAATTCCCTGCCCACTGACGCGGAGTTGACGAGTTCAGCAGCTCCGGTCCTGGTTGGCGACGCCGTGATCGTTACGACTGAACACGGCCTACTCGCATTCGCGCATCCATCCAGCGTAGTGAAGAAGCCTTAGGATCGTCTCACCGGATTTGGTTCGATCTTGCTCTCGGCCGAATCCCCGCGTCGCCAGAAGACGCCGACGACGCGCGACAGTAGTCCGTGCAGGATATACATCACGACGATCGCCAGCAGTACGTATCTGGAATAGAGAAACACCAGGACCAACACCGCCAATGCCAGAATGATAGGCCGCATGCTCCGCGTGTTAGTGCCGACGGTTTTAAAGCTCGAGAAACGCAGCGTGCTGACCATCATCAAGCTCAACGTTCCGACCAGCAGCATCAGCAAGGTCGCGTAGATTCTGGCTCGCTCCGGTCCGAAGTAGATGAGCGGCCTTGGTGAGAAATGCACCAGCGCGGCAATGAAACCGCCCGCGACCGGAATCGGCAAACCTACAAAACTTTTCTTGTCTGTTTTCACTGCGCCTTCAGCCATCACTCGTGGCCGCGACGCCTGGACATTAAACCGTGCGAGACGAAACGCGCCGCACATCAGAAACATGAAGGACACAAACCATGCGAGCTGATGAAGCTCCGTTCCCTCAGCGAGAGTAATGCCATAACCCCAAACATATCCGAGCACCGCGGGCGCCAGTCCAAACGTGACAACGTCGGCAATTGAGTCGAGTTGAATGCCGATCTCTGTCGTGGTCTTAGTCAGACGCGCGATACGACCGTCAACCATGTCGAACAGCAAAGCAAAGCCAATCGCGATGGCGGCTGTATCGAAATGAGAGGCGGCGGCGTCTATATTCGGAGTAGGCCCATCCAATAGCTGAAAACCACGAAGCGACGACATCACAGACAAGAAGCCCATCGCGATGTTGGCAGCCGTGAACGCCGAAGGAATTAAGTACAGTCCCTTCCGCAATCCCCTTCGCGGAGGATTCGGATGATCGTGTTCAAATTCCCCTGACTTGGCACTCATAAGATTCTCCCAATCACCGTGGTGCCGCCGCGCACGCGCGCACCTTCGGTAACGGTAACTTCAACGTTCGCCGGTAGCACCAGGTCGGTGCGTGAGCTGAACTTAATCATGCCAAAACGTTCGCCCAGGGCCAACGTGTCGCCCGCCTTTTTCCAGCAAACTACGCGCCGGGCAAGTATCCCGGCGATCTGTTTACAAACAACATTGATCTCGCCCTGGATCGTGAGCGCGTTCTGTTCGTTTACCAGACTCGCCATCTCGTTCGTTGCCATCAGGAACTTGCCGCGCGTGTAAACCGTCTCGGTGATCGTGCCTGCAATCGGTGAACGGTTGATATGCACGTCCAGCGGCGACAAGAAAATGCTGACAACTGTCGGAGAACCCGGCTCGTCAGCGACCGGTTTGACGCGCGTGACCCGCCCGTCAGCAGGCGCAACGACGAGTTTCGGATCGTCGGGTGGGATCCGCTTCGGATCCCGAAAGAAAAACGCCATGAACGCCGCGACTATTAAAAAAAACAACGTGACGTACCAGAGGCCGAGAATTGCCGTCGCAACACTCACGACCAGAGGCACTAGAATGAACGGAATCCCTTCTCGAACGATACTCAATGTTTATCTGCCGAAATCCTTATAAAAGGCTTCTATTACGCGAAAGGGGACGCGCAACTTTGGTTCCACGTCCCCTTCAAATCTTTAACTCGGAGAAACTGCTGCTGGGCGGCAGTTTCAGTGGCTCAAGGTCTGTGTTTTTTGGTATTGCAACATCATTGAATACATCTGATCCTTCAGGGCCAGTTTCTTCTTCTTAAGCGTGATTTCCTCCAGTTGTTCCTCATCACTCGGATAGGAAAGAGCTGATAATTCACTAAGACGTTCTTCGTACTTATGATGTTCTCTGGCTAATTCCCGAAACTCGGGATCCCGGTTTATCAACTCTTCTTTCAGACTATCCGTGGTTGCGATGTCCATGTTCGTGCATGTCTCCTTTCAGACGGATGGGAGTGGGCAGGATGGTTTCGGAGGTACCGGCCTGGAAACCTCCAGTTGGATTGTCTCGCACGGCAAAAATGGTAGCCCATCAACAGGGGCAAATCAAGCGGGTAATTCACCCCAAATTTAGTGTTAACGCAGGGTTTGTGGATACGGCTGCGATATTACTGTTCGCCAAGCGTTAGACTCATTACGACGGCATCTTCGCTCGGGTCGGAGTAGTAGTCCGGACGGCGCGCAATGGCCCTGAAACCTATCCTTTCGTAGAGCGCCTGCGCCGCTTGATTTCCGCTGCGGACCTCGAGAAACGCCACGTGGACTTTGAGTCGTTTGGCCGTGTCGATGATGCGGCTGAGTAGCGCAACCCCGATGCCTCGGCGGCGATACTGATCGCGAACGGCGACGTTGTTGATGTGTAACTCCCCCGCCGATTCACGTGCGACGATGTAACCCGCGATACGCTGGTGCTCGATGATGGGCGCATGCGCGATACGCGCGATCAGCATCAGATCGCGGTTTGTGCCCTGGAGTTCCGCGTAGTACGCCGCCCAGCCCCAGCGACTCAGGCCCGACGTTTCTTCTATCTCGACGACTTCAAGCAGGTCGTGCTCAGTCATTCGAGTGATCATGATTTCGCCGGCAGATGCTTGCATTAAGCCTTCAACTGGGCGTCCGCGGGACGGACGTAGATAGCGCGAAGTGCGAAGGGGTTTTCGAGTTCCTGGCGTTCGAACCTCGTGAGTGCAAGCCGTGCGACCTGTGACGCGAGGCTGTTGGTTTGCGGCGCGATCTTCCAGTCACGACCGGCAGCCATGCTTTCGATCAGTTCACGGTTGACGATCGCGCCTTCGCCGCACCACGTGACGGTCTCCAGATCACCATATCGTTCGAACAGTCGTGACGGTGGGATGTGTGCCGCGTCGTCGAGCTCTTCAACCATGTCTGGTCGCAACACAGAAAACAACTGCGTGAACACTTCACCGCGTCCGGCCGGCAACAACGCGACTGACTCCGCGGAGACACCGCCGGAAAGCGCGACTGCTGCCAGCGTTGGAATGCCGGCGGTTGGTCGATCGAGAGTTGCTGCGAGCGCTTTGATCGTCGCGATGCCGATGCGCAGTCCGGTGAAACTTCCCGGACCTGTCGCGACAGCGAACAGATCGATCTGAGGCAGCGTGATGCCGGTTTGGGCCAGGAGTTTGTCGACGTCGCCGAGCAGCGTATTCGAATGTGAAATACTCGAATCGCCGCTCAGCACGCCGAGTATCTCCTCGCCGCGTGCAACTGCGACGCTGCCCGACAACGTCGCGGTCTCAACGCTGAGAATTAACGGTGGTGACATCTTCGATCACAAAATCATCAAGCCATAGCTCGCCAAAGATCGGACACGGTGAACACCCATTCGCGACTCTCGTGAATTCCAATACGATCGCTTGCGTTCCGGGCCTGGTAGAGAATTCAAACTGTATTCTCTGCCAGTCACTCGACGGCGTGGGGAATGCCTGCGATTGGCCCAAACCTTCGTCGGCGCCGCGGTCCTTGACCGCAATCGCCGGGGGACCACCCGTCACGAGGTCTTTCGTCTTCACGGCAAAGCTGATGCGATAACGTCGATCCGGCTCCACCGCGATCGTCTGACTGATCGTCTGCGCCGGTCCTTTCCAATTGCCGTTCAAACCGAGCAGCAGACTTGCTCGACCACTCAACTTTTCCGATTCGTCTCTGACAACCTTCGCTTCGGATTTTGCAAACACGAACCAGCCAAACGTGCTGTCAGGCGACTCCAACTCGATCGCCTCTTCAAATCCGCCATTCAATATTACGGGCGGCTTTAGCGAGGAATCAGTCCGCCAGAGTTCAAACGCTTCGCGAAATGCTTTTCCAGCGATCAGATCCCTTATCAGTTCGCGTCTATTCTCGTCGGAACGATCCCTCACTAGCAACCGAAACTGTCCGACACTCTCCTTCCCCTTCCCCTTCTGCGCGAGAAATCGCGCGAACGCATAGCGATCCTGATCGGTGCTGATCTGAATCAGTTGTTCGGCAACCTTCCCATCGCCGCGCGAGAGTCCCCACGCAAGATCGATGAGGCTCGGCACGTAGCTCTTTCGACTCGCAGCCGCCGCTCGCAGATCGACGAACGCTTCGTTGTATTGACCCATACGCAACTTCAGATTCCCCCGCTGCCAGTATGTGTGGGCATAGTAAGGCGCGTAGCGCACTGCTTGATCGAACGCAGCCAGGGCAGCGCTCGTGTCGCCGAGCTCTTCACGCGTCCGGCCGAGTTCGAGCCATAGAAAGTCGTCGCGATAACGGAGACGCGAGGCGATCTCGAAACTGTTTCTCGCCTCGCCCGGCATTTGCAGACGACTGAGAACGCGCCCTCGCGCGCGGTGAACCTCCGGATCACCAGGCGCCAGCGCGACGGCCTCGTCAGCCGCCTGGATCGAATTGACAGCGACCGCGTACTTGCCGAGCAGTCGCGCGTAACCAAATCGCGCTGCTGACTGCATGAGCAGCAGACAGCACGCAATGCCGAGCATTGCAACTACGCTGCGTAGTAACACGGATTTTTATTGATTGGTTTAGTTTGAGGGACCGCTGGGATTGACCTGGTCGTCCGGAAAAAAGAGTGGCGTTAGCCCGGCGGCCGTGCCCGCGGCGACGACTGCGATCGTAGCGGGGACGCCGAGTCCAAACAGGCCGCCTGAGCTGCCTGCGGCATATATCGGCCCAGGACCTTTGCAAGCGCCTGGACCAACAGCAGGCGCGCTACCTGGGTCGTAACGCAACTCCAAATCACCGCCGCTGGCGGGGTCAGTCTTAGCAAGGCTGCCTTGTTCAATAGCAACCTCGCCGGTGGCGTTCCGTTCCGCGCTCACCTTCACGCACCCGAACATCACGAGCGCTTTGAGATTGCCCTGCTCGTCGAACGTGAGAACGACTTTGCTGTTGGGGGCGATCTCAACGGCGCCGACTGTTCCAGTAACCAATGGACGCCGTAGAACACCAGAGATTTTAACTATGGCCGATTGATCGGCGCCGGTTTCGAGCGTCGCGCCGCTGAGTATCGAGGCGCCGGTGGTGGCACTCAAACCGTTGACCTGGATCGGTTGATTGTTACGGGTGGTTAGTCGACCTATTACCTGAGGTAAGACTGTTGTCGCTGTGGTAGTGATAGTTGGTTCAGCAAGTCCGACTTGAAGACCAACCTGCGCAATGGAGAAAAGTATTAACGCCGCAATTGCTCTGGGACCATTACGTCGTTTAAGGCTCATCCAAACATCCCTTCTCAAGAGAAACAACACACAGCGACTCGTGCGCCATTCATTGGATCGAAGTCTACTGTTGTTGCACCCTTGGGTCAATAACTTTCTTATTCAATGAAGCCGTCGCGATCGCAATCAACACGATGAAGATCAGCGCGTTGCTCATCATGTGCAGACCAAAATCGACGAGGCTATGGACCACAACTCCGGCGATCCCGAGTATCGCGCCAAACCGCAACGCGCGAATGTGTCCGCGATCGCTATTCAGATTTGAACGTGCTCGCCGGACCAGGTTCACTGCGAACCAGATTCCGATCAGAAAACCGATCAAGCCGCCGCTCGACAACAACTCGAGATACTCGTTATGTGCTTCCTGCGGCGTCAGACTTCCTGATGCGTCGTGATAGGCAGTGATGCCGATCCAGTATCCGCCCAGTCCGGCGCCGGCGATCGGATGCGCCGCAAACATCTTCACCGTCGCGCGCCAGATCTCGTTTCTGCTCGCACCGTCGCGCGTTGTGTCGCCGACGAAATGCGTGCCCGCCGATTCGATGTTCGTGACCAGGCGGTCGCCGCCAACCCACAACGTGCCCAACAGGACCGCTGACACTGCGCCAGTTAACACTGCTGCTCGGAAGGCGATACGCGGTTGAAGAAACCATAACGTCGCGATCAGGACCTGGATGAGCATTGCGAGGATTCCGCCGCGCGAGTTGGACAACACCAGCCCGATCCAGATCGGAAACAGAAGCGCAATGTAGATCATCACGCGATCGGGCCGGATGCCCCGCGTCAGGATGACTCCGATTCCGAGTCC
>DASTOZ010000212.1:0-10220 GCA_035762365.1 Pyrinomonadaceae bacterium
GCGACAGTTGGCTGTACAGGAAACCTACACTCAAGGAGGATCGACAATGCCTAAGAAGGCGGCAAAAAGTCATCGCGAGTTGATTGATACCGGAAACGACAAACGTTTTGTCAGACGCGATGAAAAGGGAAGATTCAAAGACGTCGTAGACGTGGGTCGTTCGCTCTCGAGCGATCGCAAACAGCAGGCGAAGACGAAGGTCGTGCCTGGGCAAGGTGATCGTGGCGACACGAAGCGGTAAACCGCGAAAGTCTTAAAAAGGCATGATTCTGAAGTACTTGGAATGTGTTCAGAAGCGGCGGGAGGCACGTCTCTCGTCGCTCACTCTTTTCACCTTCTGAAAATAGTCGTTCAGCATTCGCGCATGACAAATCAAACACATCTGCTCTTCATTTTCCTCGGCGTTCGATCTGATGACTGCGCCGCACCACGAGCATACGACGTGATGATTCGTACGCGCTTTTTTCTGACCTGTGTTTACACCGTTGCTCTTGTTACTCAACATCATCTTCCCGACTGTTCCTTACCGACCAGGATCCACACACAACCCAATGCATAAACAAATCTCGTTCCGGGCTTTTTAGGGAATTCAAATGACTAAGCTCGAACGGCTGCAAACTACCGGTATACGACGACTCGGCACTCCGAAGCGTGGGTTTCGCTACGTGTCACAGAATGGCCGTCTGACGAAAGCAGACCTCGAACGAATCGAGAAACTCAAAATCCCGCCGGCATGGGTCGACGTGGCGATCAATCCCGCCGCGAAAGGACGAGTGCAGGCCGTCGGGCGTGATGCTGCGGGACGCTGGCAGTACCTCTATCACGAGAACCACACGCGGCTTCAGGAGCTGCGCAAGTTTGAACGAATTACGAAGTTTGCACTGGCGCTGCCGAAGATGCGCGCGACGATTAGAAGGCACTTGCGCCAGCCGGGACTAGGTCGCGAACGCGTGCTCGCCGCAGTGCTGCGAATCCTGTCGACGTGTTACATGCGTCCGGGAAGCGAGGTCTACGCGAGTGAAAACGGTAGTTACGGCATCGCCACGCTCCGTCGTAAACACGTGACGGTGAAAGGCGATCTGATCGAGTTTGACTTCCCCGGAAAGTCGGGCGTGCGGCAGCAACGACAACTGCGCGACCGGCAAGTGGCGCGCGTGATTCGCGCAACGTTGAAGCTTCCGGGGTTCAATGTCTTCAAGTTTGAGAATGAAAGCGGTCAGGTGGTCGCCGTAACGCGGCAGCATATCAACGAGTACATCAAGGAAGTAATGGGCACCAGCTTCAGCGCAAAAGACTTTCGCACGTGGGCCGGAACGTTGGTTTGCGCCTGCGCGCTTGCGCGTGACGGGAAAGAAATACCAGTGCCGGCAACTGCTAATGGGATCAAGAAGAGGGTTGTAGCGGCGATCAAGGAAACGGCGGAAGTTCTGGGCAATACTCCCGCAGTTTGTCGCAGTTCGTACGTCTGCCCCGAGATCATCAATTCTTTTGAAAAAGGGCGAGTCATCGATAGCTGTACGACAAATCTGGATGAACTGGTTTCGTTTCGGGGGTTTGGACTGCACAAAGCCGAACGTGCGTTGGTCCGGTTTCTGAAACGCAAGTAGCCGCATTGGCACTGAGCTTGCCGACCACACGGGCCAGGCGGTTTTGCTGTTCTGATATCGAGCGGCCAATTTACAGAGGGGGTTTACATGGAAGGACCACTTAGAGGAATACTGGCGGGCGCGGCAGCATGGAAGTTCGGCGGCGGATGTATCTCCACCATCCTGATCTTCATCATCGTCTTCTGGCTACTCGGATACGTCAGGTGTTAGGTATCCGACGTCCGCAGATCTACCAACTCACGACAAGCTCTTCCGCTTCCTGCCAGACAGGAAGATTCTGACGAATCGCACAACGGTGCAGGTGATCGGGCTCGGACAATAACAGTCCGGCGCCCATCACCACCGTCGTGATCGGATCTTCCGGCATCGTCGCACGCAGGTTCAGCTCACTTTGCAGTCGTTCCTTGATTCCCTTCAACAAGGATCCGCCGCCAGTTAGAATCATGCCCGAGTAGTAGATGTCGGCGACCGCTTCCGGCTGCGCGTCTTCAAGCACTCGCCTGATGCCGGCGACGATTTCCGCCAGCACTGGCTCCAAGGCTTCGCGCACCTCTTCAGCCGTGATGTTGACCGCACACCCCGATCCGTCGCTCAGATGTTTGCCAACAATCTGAACCTGCCGTTCGCAACGTCGAATCTCATCATCGCTCAACGCGCCGAGCTCTTTCTTCAAGGCTTCAGCGGTGTACTCGCCGATCTGCAAACAATAGTTGGAACGAACGTAGTCGCGAATACTCTCGTCCATCGCGTTGCCCGCAGCCTGTAAGCTCACGGAGGCAACGACTCCGCCGGACGCGATAATCGCGATGTTCGTCGTGCCGCCGCCGATGTCGATTACGAGGTGAGCGCGCTCATCGTCAAAACTAAGGCCGGCGCCGAGTCCCGCCGCGAGTCCTTCGTCGACGAGATCGATGCGACTGCCACCAGCATCGCGAGCCGCATCGCGAACCGAGCGTTGCTCGACCGCTGTTGCCGACCCAGGTATGCCGACGACGAAGTGCCCTCGGCGGTAGCCGTCCGTGACACTGCCGACGAACGAACGCAGCATTTTCTGTGTGACTTCGAAATTGAAGATCGTGCCGCAGCGGATTGGTCGATGGACTTCGATACCGCGTGGTTCGCGGCCCAGGAGGCGTGCGGCTTTGTGCCCCACTGAGACGACTTGGCCATCATAGCGATCGATAGCAACCACGGATGGCTGATTAATAAGCAAGCCCCGGCTCGGATGATAGATGAGTGTATTTACCGTACCCAGGTCTATAGCGAGTCCGCTTCTAAAAAACTTCTCAATGAACTTCATGGCGACCGACTCCTCCTCCAAAACGGGCAGGGTCCAAGGAAGCGAGTAATTAACTTCCGAGCGGCAAGTCGTATGCCTCAAGGAAAGACGGGATGCACCTGGGGGATGTCCTATGTATCTAGCAAAGAATTATTGCGACGATGTTTCCAGAGTCGTACGAGTAAAGTGCAAAGAAGGAAGGGATCGTACTACTTCAACGCATTCAGGATGACTTGCTCGAGGCGTTCCAACGACGCTGAAACATCGTCGTCGAGGTCGACACGGATCACGCGACGGCCGCGACTCACGAGCGCGCGGAAGTCGCCGAGTGACTGGGCCTGTTTCAGGATCGAGAAGGTGTAAGGCTCACCGGGAACGTCGAGATCGCTCTTGTCTTTAGCCTCGAACTGGAAGAACACGCCGCTGTTTGGGCCACCCTTGTGAAGCTGTCCCGTGGAGTGAAGAAAACGTGGTCCATAACCGATCGTGGTCGCGCATTTTGTACGATCGCGTACGGCAGTTCTGATGTCCTGAAACGTGCGATCGATTTCCGGCAGCTCTTCGATATAGTTGAGAAACGCGATGTAGTCGCCTGGTTTGATCGACTCGAGCGTCGCGCGGATAGCCTCGTCGTCCGCGAGCTTTTGATCGTCAGGAAGCTTGCCGGAGTTGGAAAACTCACTCAACAACTCGCGCGTCGCATCTTTCGCTTCCTGCACGTTCGGTTGATCGAACGGATTGATGCCGAGTCGCCAACCGGCACAGGCGGTCGCAAACTCCCAGATGAAAAACTCTGCTCCGAGATCGTAAATGTCATTCAGTTGGCGGTTGACGATCGGGTGTCCGGCTGCGGCCAAAGCGCCCAGTGAGGCGCTTGTGTCCTGCGGAATAACGCCGATCGAGATTGCTACGAACACGCGATCGTCACTGTAGACTGATGGATCGCCGAGCGGTTCGCCGACCACGGGAAGTATTCCCTTGCCTTCCTTGCCGGTGCTCTCCGCGATCAGTTGCTCGATCCACAGTCCGAGCGTTTCGATCTGCGGATCGATAACGAGGGTAAGCTTGTCGCGTCCGGCGTTTGCGCACTCGCCGAGGATCGTTCCCAACTTGAGTGCGATGTTCGACTCCGCAGGCATGAGCGCCGAGCATGATTGCTCTGCTTCTTTTGCTCGTTCGAGAAACCGGCTGATGTCGATTCCCATCAGCGCCGCGGGCACAATTCCGAAATACGAGAGCGCCGAGTAACGTCCGCCGATATCAGACTGATTGAGGAACGTTCGTTGAAAACCGAGTTCGGCGGCGGTGTCGACGAGCGGTGAACCGGGATCGGTGATGGCGATGAAGTTCTCGCCGGGATTCGCGCGTCGTTTGCTGACTTCCTCGTACCAGAATTTGTAGAAGACAGTCGGCTCGGTTGTTGTTCCTGATTTTGAAGCGATGACAAAGAGGGTGTGATCGATGTCGATCTGATCGCGAAGACGACCGATGACGTCGGGGTCAGTCGAATCGAGCACGAGCAGTTCGGGGAACAATCCCTGTTGCTGGCCAAACGTTCGCGCCAGCACTTCCGGACATAACGACGAGCCGCCCATGCCGCACACCATCACATGACGAAACCCGCGCCCGCGAATCATCTCCGCGAATTCGATCAGCTCGCCCGCGACGCCGATCATTTCGTCCGGCACGGTCAGCCATCCGAGTGAGTTTCGGATCTGCTTGTGACTGGTTTCGTCTGATTTCCAGAGCGACGCGTCTTTTCGCCAGATGCGTTTGGCGACGCTGGATTGTTCCGCCTCGCGGACGGCGGTACTCAGTCGATCTGCGAGTGGTCCGAGATGGAATTCCATGCGCTTCATGATGCCGACCTTGCTTTTAGAGTGGGGGTAAGCAGTGTAACATCGTCTCTGGAAGCACGGGCGCCAAATTCACGATGTCAACACAATCGAAACAAGCGTTGATCGTTGTCGATGTGCAAAACGATTTTTGTCCGGGAGGAACGTTGGCGGTGGCCCACGGCGACGAAGTTGTCGCGCCGTTGAACGAATTGATTGATGAGTTTCTGGAGCGCGGCGCTCCGGTTTACAAGAGCCGCGACTGGCATCCGCCGCAGACAAAGCATTTTCAGGTGTATGGCGGGACGTGGCCTGTCCACTGCGTGCAGAACACGCCGGGTGCGGAGTTTCATCCGCAGTTGAAAGACGATCCGCGCATTCGCGTCATCTCGAAAGGTTTGGGCGACACTGATTGTTATTCCGCTTTCGACGAAACGGATCTTGCGGCGCAGCTTCATGAGCAGGGCGTCGAAGAGTTGGTTGTCGGCGGACTCGCGACGGACTACTGCGTGAAAGAGACGGTGCTCGCCGGGTTGAAAGAAGGGTTCAAAGTAAAGGCCGTAGAGAACGCGATGCGCCCGGTGGATCTGAATCCGGGGGATGGCGAACGCGCGATTGAGAAGATGCGCGCCGCGGGTGCGGAGATCGTTAATACGAATGTTTAAGCAGTTTCCTTTTAAATGTGTCTCGCGCTAGCGCGACGTCAATGGAAAAAAGCATTTTTTGAATTTCTTTTTTCACCGTGTCTCGCGCTACCGCGTGGTCAATGAGAAAAACTTTTTCTAAATCTCTTAAATGGGAACGCTGAATATCGATCGATACCACGCCGCGATGGGCGACGCGTCGTTCAAGGACGTCACCCGGCTGCACGACGGTCGCCTCAGCGACGCCGAAGCGACCTTCTACGTAACACAACGAAAACTCCCATTCGCGCCCTGCCTCGGCCACGAGCGCCTCGTGCGTCTACTCGTCGACAGCCAGATCGATCGTCCGCGTCTTCGCTTCCTCGAACAGGACCGCGGCGGCCTGCACAACTTCGCCAAAGCAATCGAAGACATTCAGTTCGTCGGCGCGATTCGCGCTGTTCGCCCCGGCACGATCGTCTTCGCCCAGGAACCCTTCGCCGACATTCGCGGCGCGTTCGGACTGACCCAGGCGCAGGAGATCAAGTTTGAGCACGCGTTCGATCTCCCAATGACAACAGCGAGCACGGCGATGCAGTTTCGCATGGCCGCTGGCGACCATCGCTGGCTCTCGGATTTTTCATTGCGTCGCAACGGCGACATCGAACGCGCCGTCGACATCGCCGTTTACGCATTCATCGGCGGCTTCAACGACACGTCAAACATGGAAGCCGCTCATCGTCTCGACATTCCCGCCGTCGGCACCGAAGCGCATTACTGGCAACAAGCCTACATCGAATACCTGGACCAACCCGAGATCGAACCACGCACCGGCAAACCAAAACACTTCGAACAAGTCGCGTTCGAACGCTGGCTCGACGCGAACCCGAACGGCACGACACTGCTGCTCGACACGATCGACGTCTACATGGGCGCCGTGCATGCCGCGATGGCCGCGACCTCAACCGAATCGCGCCGTCGTGCGTTCAAGGGCTTTCGCGTCGACTCGGGTGACCTCGCAGAGTTGGGCGAATGGTGTTTGCGGTTCTTCGAAGCAAACGGTCTTCGCGGACTCCGTCCGAACCTCACGGGCGATCTCGACGTGGAGAAAGTGCGACGCATTGTCGCGGCGTTTCCGGAAGTCGCGGGGTTTGGGATCGGGACCAAGCTGTCGAGTGAAGTGCCCGCAGTTGCCGGTGTGATCTTCAAGCAGAGTTTGATGAAGGACCGGCCAACACTCAAGGCATCAAACTCGGAAGACAAGATCACGCTGCCGGGGAAGTTGCAGTTGTTTCGCGGCAGCGACGAGCGCGGCAACTACGTCGGCGACGTCATCGGACTGGACGACGAAGACGTGAAGATACCTGGCGCGACACGAGTCGACCGATTGCTGGCGCCGTTTTGGGAGAACGGACAGCACTCCTCGATTCCCTCGATTGAAAAGCAGAAAGTATTTGTCGAAGAGCAGCGAAAACGGTTTCCCGATCTCAATAACTACTCAATCCGGTTGAGCAACAAGCTGCGCCGGTTGCGAGATGAATTAGTAACGCGGATGAAGATTGACGATTCAGGCTGGCGGGAAGTGCTGAAGCAACCCTAGTCGCCCGATGTGGAGCGTTCTACGGGAACTTCGTCGGGCGCGGGTTCGCGACGCGGCTTCTTGAATCTTTCGACAATAGACTGCGAAACAGTTCCTATCGACTCGGCAAACCGGCGCCAGCGCGACGTCTGCTTCATATCGTCGAGCACCGAATAGACCACCGGCGTCGCGATCAACGTTAGCAACAGCGACAACGTCTGACCGCCGATCACGACGATTGCGATCGACCGTCGTTCCTCCGCGCCGGGACCAGTACCCAGCGCCAACGGCAACATGCCCGCGACCAGCGCGAGTGTCGTCATCAGAATCGGACGCAGACGATCGCGATTGCCCTGCATGATCGCCTCGTGACGTTCCATCCCCTTCGCGCGCAGATTGTTCATGTGATCGATCTGCAAGATCGCGTTCTTCTTCACCACGCCAAACAAGACGAGCACACCCAGCGCGGAATATAGATTGAGCGTGTCGCCCGTTGCCCACAACGACAGCAAGGCAAACGGCACCGACAACGGCAAGCTCAACAGGATCGTCAACGGGTGCACCGTGCTCTCGAACTGCGAGGCCAGAATCATGTACATGAAGATCACGGAGAGGATGAACGCCCAGATGAATTCGGTGAACGTCTTCTCGAGCTCACGCGCGCGACCCGAAACCGTCGTCGTGTAAGCAATCGGCAGGTTCATCTCGCGCACTGCACCACGCAACGCCTCGATGCGATCTGCCAGCGCGTAACCCGGCGCAACTGACGCGCGCACCGAAACCTGGCGCTCGCGATCGAGTCGATCGATTCGCGACGGGCTCGTGTCGCGCGTGATCTTCACGAGATTGTCGAGACGGACCAGTCCGGCACTGCCTCCGGGGCCGCCTCGCGACGAAGGAACCCATAGTCGACTGATCGTGGCCACGTCGCTTCGATCTGCTTCGGTCAAACGCAACTGCACGTCGTAATCTTCATTGACCTGGTCGTCGCGGTATCGCGACGCTTCCTCTTCACCGCCCACCATCAGACGCAAGCTCGTCGCGATGTCCGAAGTGTCGACGCCGAGATCCGCGGCACGCTCGCGATCGATGCGGACGCGCAACTCCGGCTTGTTCAGCTTCAACGTTGTGTCAGCGTCGACAATGCCGCCGAGCTTTTCAGATCGATCGACCAGCTCATCCGCATAACCCGCGAGGGCCACGATGTCAGGACCACGAAACACGAAGTCAATATCTGTGCGGCCGCCGGTGCCGAAATTGAATGAACGACCATTGCGCACGCTGGTACGCATCGGCGCGTACTTCCGCAATCGTCGCCGCACTTCCTGCATCACGTCCTGTTGCGTGTAGTTTCCGCGTAACGCGTTGAATGGATTTCCCTTCTTTGTTTCGCGCCACAGCTTGGTGAACGAAAACGTGCGGTTCTCGTGTGGCTCGATGCGAACGTAAGCGTCGCCCTGGTTCACGCCGCCGAGAAAACCGCCGCCGGCCGACGACAGGATCATCGTCACTCCGGGCGTGTCGAGAATGTCTTTCTCGATCGCCGTCATGGTTTCATTCATCACGGCGAGGTTTGTGCCTTCGGGACCGTTGACGCCGATTTCAAACTCCGCCTCGTCGACGTTCGTCGGAATGAACTCCTGCTTGACCGCGCGATAAAGCGGAACGCTCGACAGGACCACCGCCAGCGAAACCAAAGCAACAGCCAAACGGTGTCGCATCGCAAACGACAGCATCCACGTATACCCGCTGTCGATCCAGCGATAAAAACCACGGCGTGAAGACGGCGCGTCGTGCCCGCCTTTCGCGTCGCTCACGCGAATCAGACGCGAGCTCATCATCGGCGTCAGCGTGAACGAAACGAGCAAGCTGACCATGATCGCGACCGCAGCGGTGATGCCAAACTGATACAGGAACCGTCCGGAGATGGACGACATGAACGACACCGGCAGAAAGATCACGACGAGCGACAGCGTCGTCGCCAAAACCGCCAGACCGATGTCTTTGGTCGCTTCACGCGCCGCTTCCTTTGCTTCAATTCTCTTCTCTTCAATGAAGCGGAAGATATTTTCGAGCACAACAATGGCGTCGTCGATCACCACGCCGACCATCAGCACGAGCGCTAGCATCGTCACGCTGTTGAGCGTGAAGTCGAGCGCTTTCATCATTCCGAAAGTCGAAATAACGGAGCACGGAATCGCGACGGCGGCGATCAGCGTCGAACGCCACGAACGCATGAACACGAGCACGACGAGACTCGCGAGAATACTGCCGAGCACCAGGTGGATCTGGATCTCGTGAAGCGCGGCTTCGATGTATCGCGACTGATCGCGGATAACTTCGAGTTTGACGTCGTTCGGAAGTTGAGAACTGACGCGCGGCAACGCGGCTTTCAGACCGTTGATGACTTCGACAGTGTTCGCGCCTGACTGGCGGCGAATATCGAGCGTTACGGTCGGGACGCCGTTGAGTCGCGAAAACGAGCGTTGCTCTTTCGTTCCGTCTTCAACGCGGCCGAGGTCGCGCAGTCTGACTGGCGCGCCGTTTACATTCGCAATGACGAGAGCGTCAAACTGTCGTGGGTCGGTGAATCTGCCGAGCGTGCGAAGAGTTAATTCTTCTTTTCCGGTGGTGACGTTTCCGCCGGGCACGTCAGTGTTTTGTCGTTCGAGTGCCTGACGGATCTGAGAAATCGATATCTGATAAGCCGCAAGCCGGTCGGCGTCGATCCAAACGTTAATCGCGCGATCGAGACCACCGACAACACGGACTTCGCCGACGCCGCCAATGCGTTCGAGTTGCGGACGGACAGTTTTGTCCGCGAGCTCGGTTAGTTCTCGCAACGATCGATCGGCAGTTAACGCGATTGTCAGGACCGGCGTGCTGTCGTTGTCGAACTTCTGAACAACTGGCGGCGTCGCGTCTTCCGGAAGACGCCGGCCCAGCGTGTTGACACGATCGCGGACGTCCTGCGCTGCCGATTCGAGATCTCGATCGAGATTGAAAGTCGCCATAACGAGCGACGTGCCCTGGCCCGAAACCGAGCGCAATTCGCTGATGCCATCGACTGTGTTGATTACTTCTTCGACTTGCTGCGTGACGAGCGATTCGACTTCTTCAGGCGCTGCACCCGGAAGTCCAACGCGAACAGAAACTGTAGGAAGATCGACTGCGGGAAAACGATCGACGCCGAGTTTGAAAAAACCAGCCGCGCCCACCACGACCAGCGACAACACGATCATGGTCGCAAAGACAGGACGGCGAATACAAATCTCGGCTAGCTTTTGCATTGCAGAT
>DASTOZ010000213.1:0-3296 GCA_035762365.1 Pyrinomonadaceae bacterium
GCTTCGCACGCTGCCGCATGTGTCTCTGCCGGTGTCGCGACGATCACAGCCTCACACGCACTCGACTCCAACGCCTCTTCAAGACGCGTGAAGCACTGAACCCCGGCAACCGTCTTCAACGCCTCCGAGTCAACATCTACACACGCGGCCAACTCAAACGCCGGCCCCGCAGCTTTAACTTCGCGCACCCAGTCGCGGCCGCGACAACCCATGCCGACGACAGCTATTCTGATCGCCATTCGTAAGGTTTCCCGTCTTTCACAATTGTGCTCGCAAGCAGATCGCGCACCCGGATCGATCCGCGCAGGAAAAATTTCAAGCTTAGCGGGCTGACGTGCCCCCACAACGCCGAGGTGAAGATCATCAGACTCTTCACGTCCCACTTGAACGACTTCTTCTCCAGCATCGGTTCGAGCAACCGCGGCGGCTCGCCGGCCCACAGTCGCATCGCGCCGAGCATGTAGTACGCCGCCAACGAGTCGCCATTGCTGGAATGGTTCTCGCCAACCGCACGCAGGCCATTAAAGAGCGTCGCGTTGTTTGCGTGATAACGATAGCTGTAGAGAACGTCAGGCAGCGTGACCACGCGCCCGCACGCGGCCATTTTCGAGAACAGCTTCTGATCTTCGCCGCCGGGAGCGTCGTCGTAACCGCACACGCGATCGAACACTTCGCGACGAAACATTGCCGAGCCGTGGGGAAACGGTATGTACCCGGAGCGACGCACGAGTCGCCAACGATCGCGCGGACGCACTTCGCGTCCAGCAGCGTCGATGCCGACGCACAGCGTGCCGACTACGGCAACATCCGCGTCGTTCCGGATGACGGCCAACTGGCGTTTGAGTCGATCGGGATGCGAGACGTCGTCGGCGTCCATGCGCGCGACGATCGCAGCGGTTGAAAGCGCGACGACGGCGTTCGAACTGCCGGACAGTCCGAGCTGCTGTTTGCCTTCGTGAAGACATATGCGACTGTCGCGCGCCGCCCATTCTCGCAATTGTTCGACAGAACCATCGGTCGAACCATCGTCGAAGATCACAAACTCGAAATCGGTGAATGTTTGCGTGAGGATGCTTTCGATGCTGTCGTTAAGAAACGGCAGCGCGTTATACACGGGCATTACAACGCTGATGAGAGGGTTCGCCGCGAACGTCATACGATGTATGACGCGTTAGTGTAGCAAACTTCGCGCGAGCTTAGAGAAACTCCGAGACGATACGCTCGAGGTCGTAGGGAGTTATTCCTTTTGTTAACGAGAAGACCGTATCAGCATCAGCCTCGGTCTTCACCACGGTTCCTCTTGCACGGGCGTGCAACGTGAAGAGACTAAACAGATCGGGCTTGATCACTTCCGTGATCGACTTGCCCAACAGAGCCATCTGCGGGAGGTTTCCTTCGACGTTGTTGACGTAGTACGGATGTTTCTTCAATGCGAGGTCGGCCCAGATTGCTTCGCGTTTCTGTAGATCCAGAATCACGGGGATGCAGATTCTCGAATCGCTGGCGATGTCGATTCGATCTTCAACGGTGCTCGGCTCGAACACTTCACCGGAATCCGGCGTCTCGCGCATCATCCAGCCGGCTTTGCACTCTGGTAGCTGAACAAAGTGCTGGCCCGTGTAGGCCTTGACGGCCATGACGACGTACCGGCCTCCATAGCGCACCACGGAAGGCATGTCGATGTCGATGAATTCGCACGCGCCGTGCGGAGCCGACGTGATATCGCCGCTGTGACACGAGCGGTACGCTGTGGATCGCAGATTGGTGTACGAAACGTGCTCTTTGTAGAGCCACTCGGAATCCAACATCACTGCCGAGAGATCGAGGTCGACTCGCCCCGTCGGCTTACCATCCACGTCTCCCTCACGCCACCAGAGAAAGAAACGGATCGTGTTGCCTTTAGTGGGCAGTTGAATGCGCGAGCCGCGCACTAAAGTTCGGAGTGATTTACTGGCTGACCTTTGCGAGAACGGCACAAGATACGCGTTGAGTTGGGGATCGACATAAACCCTGCCCAGCGCCGGCAACTTTGAGAAACGTTCGATCAGCAGCTCCTCGCTGATGCGCACGAGCTGCTCGCAAGTGTGCGGCGATATCGGCGGCAGGTTGTAGTTGATCGCCATGACCTTCGCGAGTTCTCCTTTGGGAAAGAAGATCCTCAGATCGTGTGGCAGCAAACGGTTGTTGAAATGCGCGATCACTTGAAGCAGCACCGGCGTCGAGATCCGGCTGGCGACGTCAGCAAAATGCGAGACGACGATCTCGTCGCCAGGATCGAGTCTGACGAGGTGGTCCAGTCGACGCGCAAACTCGCCTGGGCGTTCGCGGAGAAGGTCGATCGCCTCGACGAGCTTTCGAGTTCTGATTGCCGTTTCAACCCGCGAATTGAAAGTTTCAAACGGAAGCTCGTTGCGAACAACATCGAAGCTCTGCGCCGTGCGTGGGTAACGTTTGGCGTATTCGCCGGGATGGAGTTTCTCGCCGAGTCGCAGCCAGCGACCACGCCGCCGCCTCATGTCTTCCGTGATATTGCCGCAGTTTTCCAGCAGTGAGAGCAATGTCTTTCGTTCAGCTCGCGAGAAGTTTCGAAACTTTGTGTTCTCTGCCAGCGAGACGTCTCCGCCAGACATCGCGACCGCGAGACGCAGGACGTCAGTGGCAGTCTTAATATGTTCTTTGAGTTCGGGATTCTGCGGTTGAAGGCCGCCGACAAACGCGAGCACTTCTTTGTTGGGAACGACTTCCGGCAATTGCAGTCCGTAGTTGGCCGCAAACCACGCAAGGTCTTCACGATCGGTTTTGGAGAGTGACGACTTGGACGAGATCATGCCCGCGAACATTTGCCGCACATCGTCTTCCGTGCCGCGCTCGATGACAGTAAGGTTGACGTTATCCGTGAGTGGATCGCGTTTGTTCTTACGAAACTCAGGCAGCCAAACAAGCCGGCGACGTTTGTCGCCGAGTGCATCAGATAGCGCGACGGCGCCGTAGTGGATCATCGCGTTCACGTAAAGTTCCGCCGCACTCGTTTCCATAACCTGTCGAGGAAAGTTGGGATACATCGGGCGATACCTCTTCACGCCCTTCAACTCCTGAAGCACTGCGACTGTTTCTTTGTAGAACTCAGCGGCCTGCTGTTGGTCGAGAATTGCGAGCGCTTCCAGAACGGAGGCGGAGAAAGTGTATCCAAGTCCCTCGAGGTTCTTGTTGATCGTCGCCACCATCTCTACGGGCAGTGAGCCGGCGCCCGGCGGGACGATGATCTTCTTGCGGCGCCTTATGAGGACGGAGTTTTG
>DASTOZ010000214.1:0-2354 GCA_035762365.1 Pyrinomonadaceae bacterium
TCACCGTCCGCGTCTCGGCTTTTGCGGCCCGCTTGGTCTGACCTGTCGCGTTTGGCGTATCAACCTTCGTTCTTGTGGTTTGTGTCGTCTGTTTTTTGCCCTGGCCATTTCCCCGACCCTGCGCGTACGCCGGAAACGAAGCCAGGCTCAACGAGAACACGACAGCCACCAGCGTGCTGACCAATCTCATATTTCCTCCTTGGAACCCCGGGGGATCGTCTGACGGCTTATATCAACATGCGTACCCGCTAATGGCCCCAGTGTTTTCAGCCACTTACACTGCCAATCAAAGCAACGTCGGGAAAAAAATACCGTCTCGATCGTCAGTACTGTTACGGGCAATCACGGACCTGCGAAGGTGTCCTGAAAATGAGAAAAGCGGGCCGTGTCATTTCCTTTTACACGCCAAAAGTGATCGCTCTTTATTGGCACGCACCCTGCACTTATCCAGTTCACGAGGATGATGATGCGAACACTTCAACACCATTCAACAACACGCGCGACCGCGACGATCGTGGCGCTTTTCACTTCAGTTTCGCTCGTCTTCGGTCAGACGAAGATTGTTGCGCCGGAAAACAAATACAGCGTTCAGGAGGATGTCAAAGCCGGCCGCGAGGCAGCAGGACAGGTCCAGGAGCAACTGCCCATGCTTCGCGATAACGCCGTCGATGATTACGTCGAACGGGTTGGCGACCGTCTGGTCGAGAGTATCCCTTCAGAGTTCCAGCACTCGCAGTTCCGCTACACGTTCGATGTCGTGAACGTCAGCGACATCAACGCGTTCGCCCTGCCGGGCGGGCCGATGTATGTCAATCGCGACATGCTCGAGGCGGCGCGCAACGAGGGCGAGGTCGCCGGTGTGCTCGCGCACGAGATCAGTCACGTCGCGCTTCGCCATGGCACGGCGCAGGCCGGCAAGGCCACGCCGTATCAAGTAGGGTCGATTCTCGGACAAATCGCGGGAGCGATCGTCGGCGGCGTTGCCGGTCAGGCGATCTCGCTCGGTTCTCAGTTCGGCTTCGGAACGGCGTTTCTGAAGTACGGCCGCGAGTACGAGCGACAGGCCGATCTGCTTGGGGCGCAGATCATGGCGCGCGCGGGGTACGACCCGCGTGACATGGCGAATATGTTCCAGACGATCCAGTCCAAAAGCGGCAACGGCGGGCCCGAGTGGCTGAGCAGCCACCCAAACCCGAGCAACCGCTATCAAGCCATCAACCGCGAAGCCGAACAACTGCGCGTGTCGAATCCACTTCGCAACACGCAGGAATTCGCGCAGGTGAAGTCTCGGTTGCAGCGGATGGCCCCGGCGCCGACTACGGAACAGGTGATGCGGTCCGGAAATCGCAGAACGACCTCCGGCGGCCGTCGCACCACGGACGACTATCGCGTCGGTCAGGTGGATCCCCCATCAGGGCGCTTCGAGACGTTCGACGGCGGCAATCTGTTCCGGATCGCGGTGCCGTCCAACTGGGTTGACTTGCAGGGTAACAACTCTGTGACGTTTGCGCCGCGAGGCGGCTACGGCGATTACGGCGGGCAGAGCGTGTTCACTCACGGTCTGCAGGTCGGCGTCGAAGGGAGCAATGCACGCAACCTCCAGACAGCGACGAATCAGCTCATCCGCGGGCTGGCGCAGAGCAACCCGCAACTTCGACAGTCGAGCGACTTCAGCAACGTCTCGATCGGCGGCCGGCAGGGTCTCGCAACCGTACTGACAAACGTCTCTGACGTGACGGGTCAGCCGGAACGCATTGCGCTCTTCACGACGCAAATGCGCGACGGCAGCTTGTTCTTCGTGGTTGGCGTGTCGCCGTCGCGCGAGTTCTCGACCTATCGGCAGATCTTCAGCCGTTCGGTGCAATCGCTGCAGTTGAACGACAACTATCGCAGCTCCCGCTACTGACATTCAGGTTTAGTACGTAGTGTCCGCCTTCAGGCGGACCGTGAAGTCCGGCTAAAGCCGGACACTACGTACTAAGCCTTCCGCGTTTGACACGCTCTCCAGTCTCCGCAAAGATCTAGGACGGAATCACGTCTGCGTGGCCTGATGGTACGGACCACAGAGAGGCTGAACACCAAAACAGAGGAAATACCACGAGGAACACAGAGATCTTTGAAGAAACTCTGTGTGCCTCTTTGTTGAAGCGAAGCGAGCCTCCGATGCCTCTGTGGTAGAACTACGTCGCTTTCATCAGGCGGGCACGGAGGGCAGGACACTTAGTTGACTGGCTCGCCATAGTTGATGGCAGGCTCGCGCGTGGGGTTCGGAACCGGAGCACTCATCTCGCTTGCTGCAAGCCGCTGCATGGTGGCGTGCATCTTCAGCGTCGAGTCGTGCCGCACGGTAGACG
>DASTOZ010000215.1:0-6953 GCA_035762365.1 Pyrinomonadaceae bacterium
TTATGAGAGAAACAAAATGTGAAACAGTGCGCCGCGAGCTCGAAGAGCTAATGCTCGGCGAGGATTGCAGCATGACTGCGACGCAGCATCTGCGCGAATGTGGCGACTGCCGCGAGTTTCACCAGAAGCAAACCAAACTGCGGCAGATTGTCGGCGGCCTCGGCGTGATCGAAGCGCCCGCTGATTTCGACTTCCGCTTGCGTGCGCGTCTGGCGAGTGAATCGAGCAGCGCTGGGTTCCATCTGCGGTCAATGCAGTGGTCCTTCGCGACGAAAGGTTTTGCGGCCGCAACGATGATCCTGTTGTTTATTGGCGCTGTCGTGTACCTGCGAACGAATGTCAATGAGGCAGCGAGGCAAAAGGTTGCCGTCCAGCAAGCCCCTGAGCCGCCCCAGTCGGGTGCGAGGCCGGTCGACAGCAATGTAGTCGTTCCTCAACAAACGCCGGTTGTAGCTTCTGACAGTGGTCCACGCAGCGTCAAACGGAGCGAACGGAAGGTGACGGCGAAAGCCAAGACTCCGCTCGTCGCGGTTGATTTCGGCGTGGAACCCCCGACAGTCATTTCAAATTCGCAACTGCATTCGCCGATTTTCCCGATTGATGCTTCAGTTCAATCACTCAGATTTTCATTCGACGATGGCCGCGGCAACGCGCGAACGATCTCGGTGCCGACCATCACGTTCGGATCGCAGAGAGTTTTGCCGGCAACAACTCAGCTTGCGCAGAAGCGTAACACTGTTTGGTAACGAGGCGGGTTAACGAGCTTTAAGATCGGCTGTAACTATGAGAAGGCAAGTCGCGACAATCATGGGTTTGTTGTTGTGTTATGCAGCGACAATTGCGCACGCTCCCGCGCAAACTCTCAAGAAAGCTACGGCGCCGCGCGTGACCACTCGCGCGGAAAAGAAAACGGCGCCGCAGGTCGTCACGATTGTTCATCGATTGAACGGCCTCAAGATGTTTCGTGTGCTGCTGCGGTCGGAACGACAGGCGATGGCGCTTGCCGGTCTCGATTCGGATTTCAAATTGCTCGAAGACGTCCACACGAACGTGATCGCCGGAGTCGCGATGGACGACGGCCAGACGATCGTTGCGTGGATGCCGGAAGCAGACGTCGAATTCACCGCAGATTTTCAGGATTCCTCGACAACTGACGTGCCCTCGGTTCCGGCAGTACCGGGTGTTCCCGCAGTGCCGGCAGTTCCGCCAGGCACCGCGGTTAGTCCGTGGGATGGAATGCGCGGCAGTTTCTTCGAGCCGCCTGACGTCACTGTAATTGGGTCTAATGGAAAGCGCTTGGTTGCGAAATACGTGGGCCTCGATGCGGTTACGGGTCTATCGGTACTGAAGCTCGCCGACAAGAATCTTGCCGCCGCCGGAACAATAAATGACGAAGCGGTCGGCGTCGGCGAAAGCGTGCGGTTGTTTGGTCCTGAACCAGTGACGGGACAACGGGGGTTGTTGAATTCGGGTCTATACGTGCGCATCGCTGCGACCCACGGACGAGTGTTCGACGTACGTCGCGCGCCGTCAGGAGGAATCGCGCGGTTTAAGGTGAGCTCGGCCCGTCTTTCACAGGCGATTGTCGGCGGGGTCGCAATCAACGATGCCGGAGAGACTCTCGGAATCGTGAACGCGCTCGAGAACGGCGAAGCGAGTGTTCTGCCAGTCGCGATGATGCAGCGCGCCGCAGAGCGAGTGCTCGAGCGAAAAGCGAGTGTTCCCAAGCCGTATCTCGGCGTTAGGGGCGAAGCTGTCGCCGAACTGAAAGTCGATCAGATACTCAATCACGGATGGAAGCCGGAACGGGCGGCGGCACTCGCGGAAGATCATCGAGGCATCCTGCTGACGTCGATCGTTCCGGGTAGTCCCGCAGCGCGGGCGGCGTTGCGAGTTGGGGATGTGATTCTGAAAGTGAACGACTGGGAGATCGCGAACAGCGAGGACTTCACGTGGTCGTTGGATCAGGCTGGTCCAAGCAGTCAGGTGTCGTTCATGGTTGCGCGTCCGGATCAGGCCGCGGCCGAAGCGCTCGATGTGAAGTTGAGCGGGAGGTTGGATCCGCGGCAGGGGTTTGGCTCGTTCTTTCGTAAACGCGGATCGTCCGACGGCTTCAACTCGTTAATGGACCAGGGTATTGAAACGATCACTCTGCGAGCGCCGGTGGCCTCGCAACTCGGAACCACTGCCGGACTGCTCGTCGTGTACGTCGAGCCATCAACCCCGGCTTTCGAAGCCGGCCTCCAACCTGGTGACGTCATTCAATCAATCAACGGCCGCGCCGTCTCTACCCGTCCCTTCGCGTCGCCAATACACCCACCCGCAACGTTCACGTTCGAAGTCTTCCGCAACAAGCAGAAGCGCACCGTGACGATGACGACCGCGCCTAAGAAAACGACGGACAAAAACTAATAAGCTGCCACTCGTAAATCCCGTCCTTACGCAGAAGCCGCGCGCGTGTGATACGCTTACGGCCCATGTTTCCAGAGGCTGTTGCGCGGTATCACGAGCTACTCGCAGATCAACAATTGGCTGAAGCGTCCCGGGCGATGCTCGATGAGGGGCTCGAGAGGGCGAAGCTCATCTTCGGCGGGCGAAGGTTGTCGCCGTATCTGCGGCCGCATTTTGTTCGCGAGGAGGATTTCGCAAGGATCTGCCGCATCTGCGAGACGGTCTGGTCGGCGATTCAGAAGGTGAAGGATGCGGCCGTTGCCGATCCGAAGATCGTTGATGACTTGGGTTTGATCGATATCGAGAAGGACCTGGTCGCGATCGATCCCGGGTACACCGCTGTCTCACCGACTTCGCGACTCGATTCGTTCCTGACCGCATCCGCGTACAGTTTTGTGGAGCTCAATGGCGAGAGTCCCGCCGGCATCGCTTACGCCGACGCTGCTTACGAAATCTTTTCCAGCCTGCCCGTGATGAAGCAGTTTGGCGAAGACTACAACCTGCGCGCGCTTTACGGCCGGCAGTTCCTGTTGGACGTCCTGCTCGAGTCGTACCACGAGTATCTCGGACGCAAACCGGAACACGCGCCCTGCATCGGCATCGTCGATCTCGCGGACGTGCCGACGGTGAAAGAGTTTGAACTGTTTCGCGAATTCTTTGAACGGGCGGGTTACCCGTCGATCATTTGCACGCCGCAGGAACTCGAATTCAAAGACAGTCGTCTGACGTTTGCCGGACAGAAGATCGACATCGTCTACAAACGACTGCTAGTCAACGAGTATCTTCCGATCATGACCGACTATCCGGCGTTGCTCGACGCGTACCGCGCGGGCGCGATCTGCATGGTCAACAGTTTTCGTTCGAAGCTGATTCACAAGAAGGCGCTCTTCGCCGTGCTCACCGATCGCAAGCACGCGCACCTGTTCACACAATCAGAACTCGAGGCGATTCACTCGCACGTGCCGTGGACACGAATCGTAAGGGACGATGTGTCAGACTACAAAGCCGGCGCCATCCACCTGCTCGAGTTCATTCGCAACAACGGCGAGCGACTCGTTCTAAAACCCAATGACGACTACGGCGGACATGGCATCACGATCGGTTGGAACGTCGAACAAGCAGACTGGGAAAACGCGATTCAGAGCGCCCTCGCGAACGGCGACTACGTGGTCCAGGAACGCGTCCCCACTGCCCGCGAGACTTTCCCCGCATTGACCGCCGACGGCCGCATCGAATTCGCGGAGCAGTTAGTGGACCTCGATCCGCTGCTATTCAACGGCAAAGTAGGTTCGGCGTTCACTAGACTGTCCGCGACTGAGCTTGCAAACGTCAGTTCCGGCGGAGGCATGGTGCCCACCTACATCATCAGCCAAAAATAAGGAAAACGGGTACAATTCAAGGGCCGGATCTTAGTTCGATGGACGAGGAGGAAAGGCATAACGTGGCCGACGACGTCGACGAAGGATTGCAATCGCAGGACGAGCGCAGGGCGCACGATCGTTCCAGGCTGATCCTGGACGTCTTTTTCGATGGCCAGGACGTGACCGGTGTCGCCAGCACGAAAGACATCAGTCCCGGTGGACTCTACATGAACACTCAGGCAAACATTCCCGAGGGCGCGTTTCTCATGGTGCGCATACCACTTGGCAAAGACGTGCAGGTCGTTTGCAACGCCGAGGTAATCTACAGCAATCCGGGGCAGGGCGTCGGCCTGAGGTTTCACGACGTCCCCGACGATGTGCGCGCTACGCTCGAGCGAGAAGTTTCGAAGAATGAGTAAACCTGCCGCCGCGATGAGACCGCTTCGCTGGGATCAACTGGCGCCGACGACGCGCGAACTCCTGCAAGGAAAGCTCGCCGGCCTGTGGGGCGCACCGTCCGACGCTGGCGCGTTCGATTCATGGCCCATCGACAAACAACAGGCGATGTTGCTGCTGTTGGACCGCCTGCACGCGAAGGGACTCTGGCACGTAGTGAAGCGAGTGACTAACGTGTACGGCGAAGGCGGCGTGGGTCTGCAATTCGAAGCGTGGCCCATGATCGAGTCGACACTGTTACGGCGTCGCGACTTCACGCGGCTGATGGCGAATCACAAGGACACGACCGGCGGCTTTTACGAACGAAGTCGAGGCGAGGCCGTGCTGCATTTTTTGTTTCAGGAAGGTGAACCGCGGACGTGGTACGTACATTTCGATCTGTACAGCCCGTTCCATTCACCCGGAAGCGCGTTCCGGCATTTGCGCCATGAATTTCTGGGCAAGGTCAGGCCCGACTGGAAAATGATCGCGAAACACCTGGCTGGACCATCATTGGGCGAATGATCAGATAGCGAGACTGAGAGGGCAAATGTTCGATCAATTCACACTCGGCATCGAAGAGGAATTTCAGATCGTTGATCCGCAGACGCGCGAGTTGCGCTCGCACGTCGCCGAGATTCTCGAAGAGGGCAAGATGCTTCTCGGCGAGCAGATCAAGCCGGAAATGATCCAGTCGATGGTGGAAGTGGGCACGGGTATTTGCCGCAATATACAGGAAGCACGGGCTGACATCACGCGATTGCGCGGCGTCATTTCCGGACTTGCAAAGAAGAATGGACTCGCGATTGTCGCCGCTTCAACGCATCCGATCTCTCGCTGGCAGGACCAGAAGATATTCGAAGACGAACGTTACGAGCTACTGATTCAGGAGTTGCAGACAGTCGCCCGGTCGCTGTTGATCTTTGGCCTGCACGTGCACGTCGGCATGGCGGATCGCGAGCGCGCGATTCACGTGATGAACGCGGCCCGCTACTTTCTGCCGCACGTGCTCGCGCTCTCGACGTCGTCGCCGTTCTGGATGGGCCACAACACGGGACTCAAATCGTACCGCTCGGAAGTCTTCAAACAGTTTCCACGCACCGACATTCCGGACCACTTCGACTCCTACAGCGGTTTCCAGCGCTACGTCGATCTGCTGATCAAGACGGGCTGCATCAACGACGGCAAGAAGATTTGGTGGGACCTTCGGCCGCACCCGTACTTCCCGACACTGGAATTTCGTGTTTGCGACATCCCGACGCGCGTCGACGACACGATCGCGATCGCGGCGTTGTTTCAGGCGATCGTGGCGAAGGTCAGTAGCCTGATCGACAAGAACCTCGGGTTCCGGCTCTACCGGCGGATGTTGATCCAGGAGAACAAGTGGCGCGCCGTGCGTTACGGACTCGAAGGCAAGTTGATTGATCTGGGTAAGCAGACGGAAGTGCCGGCGCGAGATCTCGTGGTTGAGTTGTTGGAGTTTGTCGACGACGTGGTTGACCCGCTCGGATCGCGAAATGAGATCAATCACATCTACACGATACTCGAACGCGGCACGTCCGCCGATCGACAACTTCAGATCTATCGCGAGACGAACGATCTGAAGGCGGTAGTTGACGACCTGATCACGCTGACGCTGGAGAACGTTCCGGAAGTCAATACATCGGGGATGCCGTTGCCGACCACGACCGCGTCAACGATCGCCAAATAGGTAATGCTGCCACAGCATTCGGGCGGCGACGGCGCGGTACGGACGCCACCGTTCGGCAATCCGTTCGAGCTCATCCGGCGTGGGCTTGAACTCGAGTCCCCACAATTCCTTTACTGCCACCGCCAACGCTAAATCACCTGCGGGCCAGATATCAGCCCGCCGCATCGCCATCAACAAGTAAACATCCGCGCTCCACGAACCGATGCCTTTGATCTGCGTCAGCCGTTGGCGCACTTCATCGTCGTTCATCCGCGAGAGTTTAGTGAGACTCAAGTTGCCGCTGAGGATCGAACTCGAGAGGTGGACGAGATAGGCCGATTTCTGTCGTGTGACTCCAAGCCCGCGCAAATGCGACTCGCCAAGTTCAAGGAAGCGTTCAGGCGTAAACGGATCGATCGCCGATTGCAGTCGACGCAACATCGACTTTGCTGATTTTAACGATACTTGTTGCTCGAGAATTATGTGGACGAGCGTGGTAAACCCGGTCGCGCGTCGCCACATCGGCGGCGTTCCATGACTCGCAAGTATGCGAGCGAGAACGTCATCCCGCGCAGCGAGATCTTGTGCCGCCTGGACCAGCGTCTTTGTAGTAAGTGAAACCAACAGCTAGCGCGTAGCCATGAGCAGGAAGTTCTCGAAAAGTATTCGACCGTCGCGCGACTCGTTCGGGTGCTCCCAGCGCGTGCGGTTCTTGTTCCAGTCTTCGAACGACTTTTCGAGGTGGAACTGAACGGTGTAGATGATCTGACCGTCGGTGCGTTTCACCATCATCTGGTTGCGACAGAGATACGACGTCGCCAACAGCTTGAAACCTTCGGGAACGCGATCGAGTTGCAGACCGTGGTTCTGCCAAACGCGAAGAATGCGCGCGCTCCTGGAGCCGTTGCTGGGTGGACCATCCACCGGTTCACACGCGATGTGCTCGAAGATCGGATCGTCCGGGTCGGTGATGCGAACAAAACGAGACTGGTACTCGTGCGGTCGATCGACGCGTT
>DASTOZ010000216.1:0-5149 GCA_035762365.1 Pyrinomonadaceae bacterium
TCATTATCGGCATTATCGGCGCCTACGCTTTAACGCGCGTGATGAAGACTCTGCTCTTCAATGTAAGCGCGACTGATCCGGTGACGTTCATCGGCATGGCGGTGCTGCTACTGGTTATCGCCGTGCTCGCGAGTCTGATCCCGGCGCGGCGCGCGATGAAAGTGCACCCGATGGTGGCACTCAGGTACGAATAGAACTGTTTCTTGATCCGTGTCCTCCACCGGACACGGATCATTCATCCTTCCGCCTTTCCTAAGAACACGGATTTTCATACGTGCAAGCGACGCGTAGTCTTAACCGCGCTGAAGTTGCGCAGGTAGAAACACCCGAGCATCTGTTTCAACTCGGACACCCGAAGTGGGCGCTGTGGCGTTGCGTCTGTCTGCGTAGCGCAGGGTTTCCGGCTGACGGTGTGTTGCGTCTCAGTGCGCCCAGTGCGGCTGCTCCCGCCGATCTGCTGCTTGCTGCTGAGACTGATCTGGAGCAAGCGCGCGCGGCTGCAAATGCTCTCCTCGACTCCGAGCTCGATCGACTTCGACGCGAGGAAAGTTGGGACGCCAACAAGCCTTACCGTCGCTGGCTGCTCGATGAATTGCGGATGCTCAAGGCGGGCAAGATCCCCGATCTCGAAAAAGGACCGTTTGCGAGGGGGCAAAGCCAATCGCCGGTTGCGGAAATGAACGAAGTCTTCGAACGCGTGCGCTGCGCTGCGGAGCAATTGCATGCGACACGGTCGAAGTTTGAACGCGAATACGCGGCGGGCGTCAAAGACGTATCACGTGCGTTGCGTGAGCTGGCCGAGGACGAGCGTTTCCGCGAAGCGATTGCCTGGCAGAACCGCGATGTGCTGCACGCGGGCGTCGACTCGCTCTTGCGTCACTATTTGGAAACCGGGTCGCGCGATTCCGCGCAGCGACAGAACGAAGAAGTAATTGCCAGCTATTGGCAGCGGTACTGCGTCAAGAACGACACGATCGGGTTCTTCGGTCCGGTGGGCTGGGCGCGTCTGGTCGACGACGCTGCCGCGTTCGAGGCGCGTCCGGGCAAGTCGTTGCTGGCGGCGCGCACCGTCTACTTCGAGCAGTGGGGCATCGACGCTCTGATCGATCTTATTAATAAGGACACGGCCACTGCGATGTGGGCGCTGCCGCGGCGACTTCCGGCCGTGCGACTCGAAGGTGACTGGCTGCATGTCTCGTTTCGCCGTCCGCAACGGCTGCCGCCGAAGCAGGTTGCAGTGCTGCGGGCTTGTGACGGTACGCGCACGGCGGCTGAGGTCGCCGCGGATGTGCGCCGAGGGGGTGGCGATTGGCGCAGCGATGCGGAGGTCTTCACGATCCTTAAAGGGTTGAAGGCGCAGGGGCTGATCGCGTGGCATTTTGAGGCGCCGTTGTCGGCGTATCCGGAGCGCCGACTGCGTGAGTTGCTGGAGCGTGTCGAGGACGAGGATGTGCGGTCGCGTGCGCTCGCGTTGCTCGAAGAGTTCGAAGCTTGTCGCGAGCGTGTGGCAGCGGCGGCTGGAGACAGTCAGAGGTTGGATACAGCTTTCCGGGAGTTGGAGCATCACTTCACGAACGTGACCGACCAGGCCGCGACGCGTTGCGCGGGGAGGATGTACACCGGGCGGACGCTTGTTTACGAAGACTGCCGTCGTGACATCGACCTCGAGATCGGGAGCGACTTCGTCGAAGAGTTATCAGGGCCGCTTGTGCTGCTGTTGCAAAGCGCGCGCTGGTTCATGAACGAAGCGGGTGTCAGACTTCGGTGCGCGTTTCGCGAAATCTACGAACAGTTGTCGCTCAAGTCGGGGAGCCGCATGGTCGATGCGGCCGCCTTTCGCATGGAAGTGCAGGGGACGTTGTTCAGCGGCAACAGCAGTGTGTTTGATGAAGTGCAGGAAGAGTTTCGGCGACGGTGGGCGTCGGTGCTGGCGATCTCACCCGAGCAAAACCGTGTGACCTACCGCTGCGACGACTTACGTCCGGCAGTTGACGCGGCGTTTGCAGCGCCGCGCGCCGGTTGGACCGCCGCATTGCATCACAGCCCTGATCTGATGATTGCTGCGGAGAGCGTCGATGCGATTCGTCGCGGGGAGTACGAAATCATCCTGGGCGAACTGCATCTCGCAGCAATCACGATCGGCGGTTCAGTCTTTTACCAGCAGCATCCGGCGAAGCTCGAGCTGCTGCGGGCGAAGGAATCAGACATACCGGCGCCGCAGCCGATTCCCGTCATTCCGAACAGTTGGCTGCCGACGCGCGTCTTCAACTCGCTCGACTCCAAAAAAGATTACTACATCGAATTCACACCGGAATCGTTCGTCGCCGAACGCGAGCGCGTTCTTCTCATCGCCGACTTCGTCGTCGAAGAACAGCAGGGCGAATTAGTTGCGCGGACGCGCAACGGCCGCTTGTGCTTCGACGTTCTCGAGGTGTTTGGCCGCACGTTTTCCTACTTCATCACTGAGCGGTTCCGGATGTTCGGCGACCTGAGTCACACACCGCGTGTGAGCATCGATCGTGTCACAGTCACGCGCGAGACGTGGCGTTGCGCGGCACGCGAGCTCGAGTTCGCCCACGTGAAAGATGAAGCCGAGCGTTTCCTCGCAACGCGACGATGGGCCCGATCACTCGGCATGCCCCGTCAGGTGTTCGTCAAAGTGCCGATCGAAACGAAGCCGTGTTACGTCGACTTCGATAGTCCTGTTTATGTCAACCTGCTGGCGAAGTTGATGCGACGCACGGCCGAGAAGGGTGGTCCGGAAATGCAGGCCGTCTTCACCGAGATGTTGCCTGACGTCGAGCAGAGTTGGTTACCCGACGCCGACGGTCGTCGCTACACCTGCGAACTGCGAATGGTCGCGCTGGATCAAGCGCGCTAGAGAGAGGATTTCTCACGCAAAGACGCCGAGGCGCAAAGAAAATCTCGACAAGGGCGGCAGTGCTTTGCGACTTTGCGTCTTTGCGTGAAACCCATCACCTCACAAAGTAATCACTACTAAATATGAGTGAACAAGGCATGGCAGTGATGCAGGCGGAGATGACACAGGCCACACCGCAGCATCTGTTCCAACTCCCCGGTGGCGAGTGGGCGCTGTGGCGGTGGGTTGCATTACGCGGCGCCGGTTTTCCCGTCGACGGCGTTCTGAAATTAAGCGCGCCTGGCGCGGCGCAGGCAGCTGATCTTTTGATCTCCATCGAAGCGCGTCTGCAATCTGAACGCGCGGCGACCATGTCGCTCTTCGACTCCGAACTCGCTCGATTGAAAACAGACGGCCGTTGGGACGCCGCGAAGTCATATCGTCTCTGGCTCATCTACGCCATGCGACTCATGCGGTACGGCAAGCCACCGCAGTTGAGCGCGCCCGAGATTCAGCCTGAAGACGAAGCGGCCGCGGCGGAGACGAAGGACGCGTTGGCACGTGTGCTCACGCTCGAGACGGAGTTGGTTGCCGCGCGAAGTGAGTTCGAGAAACAGTTCGCATCGGCGACAGGCGTCGTGTCGGAAGCGATTAGGAACATCGCGCAGGACGCGCTCTTCCGCGAGGCAGTCGCATGGCAGAACCGCAGTCTGTTGCGCGGAGGCATTGACTCGCTCTTGCGTCATCACTCGACGAACGGGTCGCGCGACTCGAAACAGCGCGAGAACGAGGAAGCGGTTGCGAGCTACTGGCAGCGCTACTGCGTGAAGAACGACACGATCGGCTTCTTCGGTCCCGTCGCTTGGGCGCGCCTCGTGGACGAAGCCGGCGCGTTCGAGACGCGTCCCGGCAAAGAGTTGCTCGCCGCACGCAGGGTCTACTTCGAACAGTGGGGCATCGACGCGCTCACGGCTCTTATTAATAAGGACACATCGGCTGCCGCCTGGGCTCTACCGCGCCGTCTTCCGGCCGTTCGCCTCGAAGGCGACTGGCTGCACGTCGCGTTTCGCCGTCCGATGCGTTTACCGGCGAAGCAGGTCGCGGTGCTGCGTGCTTGCGACGGCACACGCACCGCCGCACAGATCGCCGCGCACGTGCGCAACAACGGTATCAAATGGGGTAGCGATGCGGAGGTCTTCACTGTCCTCAAAGGACTGAAGGGACAAGGGCTGATTGAGTGGCAGTTTGAAGTGCCGTTGTCGGCGTATCCGGAGCGTCGTCTGCGCGAGTTGTTGGAGCGTGTCGACGACGACGAGATACGACGCCGCGTGCTTTCGCCGTTGGAAGAATTCGAAGCTTGTCGAGAGCGTGTGTCAGCGGCGGCCGGAAGCGCCGACGAACTGGACGCGGCGTTGCAGCAGTTGGACCGTCACTTCACGAATGTGACCGGGATGGCCGCGACGCGTTGGGCCGGCCGGATGTACACGGGCCGCACGCTCGTCTACGAAGACTGCCGTCGCGATATCGAGGTCCAGATCGGAAGCGACTTCATCGAGGAGCTGTCCGCGCCTGTCCTGCTGCTGTTGCAGAGCGCGCGCTGGTTCACGTACGAAGCGGGCGTCAGGTTCCGACGTGCGTTTCGCGAGATCTACGAGCGCCTTGCAAACAAGGAGGGAAGCCGCACGATCGACGCCGCGATTTTCCGGATGGAAGTGCAGGCGAGCTTGTTCAGCGGCAACGGCGCGAGCGTGTTCGAAGAAGTGCAGGAAGAGTTTCGGAGCAAGTGGGAAGCAGTGCTGGCGATTTCACCCGAACAGCGACGCGTGAAGTATCGTTGCGAGGAACTCCGTTCAGCCGTGGCGGAAACGTTCGCCGCGCCGAGCGCTGGTTGGAAAGCCGCGTTGCATCACAGTCCCGATCTGATGATCGCCGCCGACAGTGTCGATGCGATTCGTCGCGGCGAATACGAGATCGTTTTGGGCGAACTGCATCTGTCGACGATCACGATCAATGGCTCCGTCTTTTACGAGCAGCATCCTTCGAAACTCGAACTTCTGCGCGCGAAGGAGTCCGACTTGCCCGAGCCGCAAGCCGTCCCTGTCATTCCGAACAATTGGACCGCGACGCGCGCCTTCAACTCGCTTAATTCGGCGAAGGACTACTACATCGAATTCACACCGGAATCGTTCGTCGCGGAGCGCGACCGCGCTCTTCTCATCGCCGACTTCGTCGTCGAAGAGCAGGATGGCGAGCTAGTCGCTCGGACGCGCGATGGGCGCTTATGCTTCG
>DASTOZ010000217.1:0-2151 GCA_035762365.1 Pyrinomonadaceae bacterium
ATCGAGGAGATTAAGGAGTGTCACGAGAAGGGACAGCCCGCGCTGGTCGGTACCGTTTCGGTCGAGAACTCGGAACTGATCTCGCGGCGGTTGATGAAAGAGAAAGTTCCGCACAACGTGCTCAATGCGAAGTATCACGAGCGTGAAGCGGAGATCGTGGCCCAGGCCGGACGCAAAGGCATGGTGACGATCGCGACGAACATGGCCGGTCGCGGTACCGACATCCTGCTGGGCGGCAATCCCGACTTCATGGCGCGCGAGTTTTTGAAGAAGGAAGAGATCGATCCCGACGAAGCGACTGAAGATCAGTGGCAGACTGCCTACGCTCGCGCGAAACGGATCGTCGAAGACGAGCACCAGGAAGTTGTCGCGCTTGGTGGCCTGCACATCGTAGGCACCGAACGACACGAGTCGCGTCGCATCGACAACCAGCTTCGCGGACGTGCCGGACGCCAGGGCGACCCGGGATCGTCGCGGTTTTTCCTGTCGCTCGAAGACGACCTGATGCGCATCTTCGCCGGCGACAAAGTGAAAGCGCTGATGCAGCGATTGGGCATGGAGCAAGGCGTGGCGATCGAGTCGAAAATGGTTTCGAAGCGAATCGCGGCGGCCCAGAAGTCGGTCGAAGGCCGCAACTTCGAAGCTCGCAAGCACCTGCTCGAGTATGACGACGTGATGAACAAGCAGCGCGAGACGATCTACGGCCTGCGCCGGCAATTGATGGAAGAACCGGACCAGCGCGATTACCTGTTGGGCGATCCGCCGCAGGCCGGTGTTGCTTACGACCTGCTCTCAGACATCACGCGACAGTACCTGAATCCCGAAGTGTCGCAGGACGATTGGGACGTCGATAATTACAAGATTCAGATCAAGACGATCTACGACCTCGACGCCGATCGAGAAGGTCTCGAGCTGCAGAACATGACGTCGCAGGAAGTCGTCGAGGCGATTTGGGAGCGCCTCAAAGTCAACTATGAACGGAAAGAACAGCAGATTGGGCCGGAAGCGATGCGCACCTACGAGCGCATCATTATGCTCAACATCATCGACGCCCAGTGGAAAGATCACCTGCTGTCACTCGATCACCTCAAACAAGGCATCGGACTCGTCGGTTACGGTCAGAAAGATCCGTTGGTCGAATACAAGAAGCAAAGTTTCGACATGTTCCAGGAGATGCTGGACCGCATCGACACGACGACAATTCGATCGCTCTTCAACCTGCAAGTCGTCGCGGAGCAACCGCCGGAGACGTTGCAGCAACGACGCGCGGCGCGTCGTCAGGCATCGTTGCGGTTCACTGGTCCAAACCAGGGCGCGGCGCCGGCGGGAGAGGAAGACGGCAAGGTCAAGACTGTTGTCCGCGATCAACCCAAGGTCGGACGCAACGAGCCGTGTCCATGCGGTTCGGGCAAGAAGTATAAGAAGTGCCACGGCATAAACGCCTAGTTCGTCGTAGCAATAAATCACAACGAATGAAACTCACTCAAACCCCCCGCTTGAGGATGTTGACAGTAGCGGCGATCGTTTTGGCGGTCGCCGCTAGTAGCGTCATCGGTCAAACCTTAAAACCAATTGCGAACCCCGAACTGACGCCCGCCATTCAGTTGATTCGTCAGGGCGAAAGCAAGAAGGCCCGCGACCTTCTCAAAAAAGCAGTCAAGAAAAGCAAGACAGACGGCGAGGCGTGGTACTACCTCGGCATCGCGTATCTCCAACTGAACGACTTCAAGAAAGGTTCCGACGCTTTCAAGAATGCGATCGAAGCGCGGCCCGATCTCGCGCCGATGGCCCATGCCGGATACGCCTACGCTCTCGTGTTGCGAAACCAGTTGGACAAAGCGGTGATGTCAGCAAACACGGCGCTGCGCCTCGATCCCCAAAATATTGAAGCGCTTTACACGCTGGGAATCGTCGATCTTCGCCGGGGAGCGAGATTAGAAGCGATCAGCAAAGCGGATACGGTTATCGCATTGAAACAGGATTTTGCGGCGGCTTACTTACTGAAGAGCCAAGCCTTTCTTAGTTCCGGCAGCTCCATGTATCCATTTTCGATGCCGAAGGAGGAACGCCAGCTCAGGTATCGTCAGGCGGCCGCGGCTCTCGAGAAATATCTCGAGTTGGAAAGTGATTCGCGCGTGACTGAAGTATGGA
>DASTOZ010000218.1:0-7543 GCA_035762365.1 Pyrinomonadaceae bacterium
ACTCCCCGGCGATGCTCTCGATGCGATGTCTCAACGGGCGTTGGACATGAATCGCGCCCCTTACGAAGCGCCGCCTGCCCGGACCAACGAACTAGGTCCAGGCACGCACCCTCAGGCGTCAATCACGGAACACACCACTCACCACCTGACGACCAGCAAAAGTTAGGAGCTAATAAATGGCCGTAGATCTGGTGGGAGGATGCCGCGTGTCAGCAATGCGCGAGGGCACTCCCCATGTTGTAGGTTCACTATCCGCTTGGAACCAGGTAGGGAAGGCGACGGGCTCGAAAGCGATCTCGCTGCGCATTCTGGAGTTTGGCGTCGGCCTGTCGCCGGCGCTGCGCAATGACGAGTGCGATGAGGTTTTGTACGTGCTCGAGGATCTCGACGATCCATCGAAGCCGAAACGTTGCACTGTGTTTGTCGACGGACGACCGCATCGAGTGCAGGCCCAGACCGGAATCTATCTTCGACCAGGACAAACGTTGATGGTCGACAATCCTGGACCAGACGCGGTTTGTTTTGTGAGTTCGCAGTGTCCGGAGAGTGCGTCGGACGGAATTGTGCCGTTGAGTTCGGTTGAGTTGGTGTTTACAGACCCGCAGGCGCCCGAGAAGTCGTCGATCGTGAGGTTGACGGATCAACGCGAGATGGCGACGGGCGATCGCTGGTATCGCGTGTTGGTTGACGATGCGATCGGCAGCGAGCAAGTGACGCAGTTTGTCGGATCGATTCCGCCGGGACGTGCGCCGGATCATTTTCATGAGTATGAAGAGGTGCTGTTCATACTGCGTGGGACTGGACGTATGTGGACGGGCGAGGCGAGCGCGCCGATCGGACCAGGCTCGTGTGTTTATTTACCGCACGGGCAGGCGCATTGCGTCGAGAACACTGGCGACGGTGAGTTGAGATTGTTAGGCGTGTTTTATCCGGCTGGCAGTCCTGCAATTCGGTACGAAAGTTAGCCACAAAAAGGCACAAGAGGCACAAAAGACACAAGAAATGAATTGAACGGGGAATAGCCGCCTTACTGCTTTAACCTGGTTCTTGACGCCTTTTGTGCCTTTTTGTGGCTAAAACTCACTCGAAGTCGCGAATGTCTCTGAACGGACGCTCGTTGTCGTTGAAATCGGGGCGGTAGTAGTACGACGCTCCGTCAAACTCCTGCACCCAGCCTTCTTCCATTCCGAGCTCCTCGAGCGCGGCGGTCGCTTTCATCCACTCCGACTCGCGAATGCGGCGCGACAGCAGCATGTAGCGTTTGTTCGTCTCTGCCTGGTGCGTCGGGTAGTACTGGGCCATCAACGAGATCGCCACGCGCGGACTCAGTTCGTCGCGCAACCACTCGATCGACTCTCTCGTGCAGCCGATATCGTTCGGCAAAACTAAAAGCCGGACCACGAGTCCCCGCTGCAATATTCCATGTTCGTCAAACACCAGCTCGTCACCCGTTTGACGGAACATCTCCTTCAACGCAAGCCGCGAAAAATCCTTGTACCCGCTGACTTTTGAATACGCGTAACCCGATTCGTCATCGGCGTACTTCAGGTCCGGCAGGTAAACGTCGACGACTCCATCTAACAACCGCAACACCTCAACCGAGTCGTACGAGTTTGTGTTGTAAACGATCGGCACGCGCAGACCCTGTCGCGCTGCGATGAGGATTGCCCGCGCCATCTGCGGCGCGAAATGCGTCGGCGAAACGAAGTTGATGTTGTGACAACCGCGCGCTTGCAGTTCCAGCATCATCTCCGCGAGACGTTCGTGAGTGACCTGGTTCTTGATCTCCTCTTTATGACGTTGCGAGATCTGGTAGTTCTGACAATAGACGCACCGTAGATTGCAGTTGCCGAAGAAGATGTTGCCGGCACCTTTCGTGCCGACCAGAGGCGGTTCCTCGCCGAAGTGCGCGGTGTACGACGAGACGATCGGCAACCGGCCGGAGTAACATGCGGCAATCTCGTCGTTCAGGCGGTTGTTCAGGCAGTCGCGCGGGCAGACGGTGCAGCGCTCCAGCAGACGCTCCAGATCGCCGACGCGTTTTTCCAACGTGCCGTCACGTAGGAAACGCAGATAAGACGGATTACTCACGCCGCCTATGATATTCTGCGAGGCGCCAAAAGCGCCACGCGTCGTCCCATGAGATTGTGGCTTTCCAAAAACAGTGAGGTCCCGATTCGCGAGCAGTTGATCACGCAGATCACGCTCGGTATCGTCAGCAACGACCTGAAGCCGAGCGAGCGCCTACCCAGCACGCGTGACCTGGCCCGCCGCTACTCGATTCATGCCAACACAGTCAGCGCTGCGTATCGCGAGTTGGCCCGTCGCGGTTGGGTGGAGTTTCGCAAGGGAAGTGGAGTTTACGTCCGGATCCGCGTTGACGACAAGGAAGACGGTCTGGCGTTGGACCAGTTGATCTCGCGCTTCTTCCGGCATCTGCGTGAAGACGGGTATTCGCTCGCGGAGATACAGGCTGGTGTCAGTCGCTCGTTGTCAGCGCAGCGACCGGACCATTTTATCGTCCTGGAGCCGGATCCTGAGTTGCGAGAGATACTGGTCGCGGAGATCAGGTTAGCAACGAAGGTGCGAGTGACGGGTGCTGGGCCAACGGATCTTGACGATGCGTCGAAGTTGATCGGCGCGGTGCCGCTGGTGCTTTACGGGCATCTCGAAGCGTTTGGCGAGCGAGTCAAACCGAAAACGGATCTGCTGGTGATTCACTCCGGATCGGTTGTCGAATCGTTTCGTGGTGAAACGAAACCGCGACCCGATGCGTTGATTGGGATCGTGTCGCGGTGGCCGGAGTTTTTGCGGTGGTCGCGGACGCTGCTGGTGGCGGCGGGGCTCGATGCGGACGCGCTCAGTTTTCGCGACGCGCGCGAACGTGGTTGGGAGAAGGGGCTGCGTTCCGCCGCGTTTGTGATCACCGACTCGCTGATGGCCCCGCGCATCCCAGCCGGCTGCGAGATCAAACTCTTCCGTGTTATCTCCGATCGTTCCTTAAAAGAAGTCCGCGAATACGCCGAACGCTTCTTCTAACAAAACGCGGATTCTCACTTGTCTTTCGCGAGAGTGCGAACGTAGTTCACCACGTGCCAGCGCTCTTCCGCTTCGGGCATTTTTCTCTCGCCGTCGGGCATGATGCCGTTGATGCCTTTGCTGATCTTCCAGAAGACTTCGCCGTCGGTCATTGCGGTCATGCGTTCTTTGTTCGAAAGGTCCGCTGGCTTGCGTCGCAGCCGCGGAAGGTTCGCTTCGTTACCCGACCCGGTCTCGCCATGACAGAAAATACAGTTGCCCTTGTTGCGGTCCAGGTACAGCGCTTTGCCCTTCTCGATCGAATCGGCCGTCGCCGCCACTGGGTTCTTCGTCTTATCCGCGTCCTCCGGCAGCTCCCACGTGTTCTTCGAGAAATCCTGTTGCTGCGCCCCGCCCGGAGCGATCGAGCGGTTCTCATTCTGGTTGCGATTGGTCGTCGTGGAACTATTCGCGTTCTGCGCCGCGGACGTCGATCGAACTAAAGAACCGAGGATGACGATTGCAACACCTGCCAGCAGCGCGAACGCCGGAATTAGTAAAACCTTACGCATTAGTTTCTCCTTTTCCTGTTTGTCGGCCGCCGGGGGGCGGGTTTTTTCTTGGCCGGAGCCGAAGAAGAAGCCGGCTCAGCTTTCGGTTTGGATTGTTCATGAATGTAGTCCATGAGCACCTGCAACGGAACATCCATTTCGACCACGATTTCGCTTTCTCTCGCCGTCAGTTTTAAGCTTTCGAGGATCGCAATCGCGGCCTTTTCGTTAATCTGCGCACCGCCGGACTTGAAACCCGACCGGAAATCCTCATTTTTCATCAAGCTCGTCAGCAGATTTGCAAAGATCTTCGCGGTGTCGGGATTGTCGGCATTGATCGCGCCACGCAGGCTGTAATTGTTGCCGGTGATCGTGGCTGCAGCGTAGAAATTGCCGAAGTTACTGTCGAAACGTCCTTCGCGAGGCGCCGCATCAGTGCCGAGCAGACCAAAACTGCGAGCGAAAGAAGTCCACGGCGCGCCGGTCGCGGCCATCAACACATTCGGATCGCGCATCAGCGATTGGAGATGTTCAGGCTTGATGCGTGCTCCCGTGCCTTCAGCAGCATCTACGGCAGCCTTGATATACCCATAGTTGCCAATAGCCAGTGAGTTAGGCGTCAAAGCCACTGCTGCGACGTTGACATACGGCTTCAACAGGGGCGTCTTCTCCGCTTCTTTCGCGATCGGTTCGATAGGCATGAAATTGATGGTCATCGCACCATGCTTCTCGCTTAGCAGCTTGTCCTGGAGAGTGAGTTGTGCCAGCGACACGAGTGATTCGGAACTGAAATCGCCGCCTACGACGGCCATGATGTCAGGCGCGACAAAACTCAAATCCGCCGTGGGCCTGTGAAAGCGCACCGCAACGACGATGTATTCGACCGTCGCCGGATCGACGCCGACCGCCTTCTTCATCTCCGCGAAACCGGCCTGCATGTCGGCGACTTCCTTCGCCGGCATCACCTTCGGAATAAAGTCGTTGAGCGTTCGTTGAGGACTGATGTAAATCAGCAGATCCGCCTCGGGAAGGTTCGCAAGGTTCGTCTGGGAAGGCGTTGCGGACTGCGCGAACGAGACGGAAGCAAAGCTGAAAAACAGGAAGAGCAGCAGGAGAATTGAGGGGTTACGTTTCAAAATCGGGACCTCCATGAGTGAACATTCGTGGCGCGCGACGCGCGCTTAGACCTGGTTATATCGGAAACACGATGGATCATGGTCGTTGACCATGCCGACTGCTTGCATGAAAGCATAACAGATCGTCGAGCCGACGAATTTAAAGCCACGCTGCGAGAGATCTTTGCTCAACGCGTCCGACAGTTCGGTTCGAGCGGGCACTGGCTGGCCACGCTTCCGGCGCAGCGGCTTGCCGTTTACAAAGCGCCACACGTAAGCATCGAAGCTGCCAAACTCGCGACCTACGTCGAGGAAGTTGCGAGCGTTAGTGATCGCGGCGTTGATCTTGAGCCGGTTACGAATGATTCCGGCGTTGTTCATGAGCGACTCGATCTTACGGTCGTTGTACTTCGCGATCTTGACTGGATTGAAGCCGTCGAAAGCGGCGCGATAGTTGTCGCGCTTGTTGAGAATGGTTTCCCAACTCAGTCCGGCCTGCGCTCCTTCTAGAACGAGAAATTCAAATAATCGCGTGTCGTCGTGAAGTGGAACTCCCCATTCCTCGTCATGGTAGGCAATCGAAAGTGGCGTCCGGGCCCAGGCGCAACGCTTTGTCATCGGCCCAGCTTACACGTATCCCGTTAAATCTCAAGAAATTCTTCCGGCTCAAGAGATTCTTCCGGTTAGACATCTGACGACGGTTACGAGCTCGCGTATTTCGACGGGCTTTGCGACGTGCGTGTTGTAGCCGGCCGCGATCGCGCGGACGCGATCCTGCGTGCGTGCGTAGGCGGTCAATGCAATTGCGGGAATGTGGTCGGGCTTGTCGCCCTCCTGATGGCGCACTTGCTTGATTAGGTTGTAGCCGTCCGTATCAGCCATGCCGATGTCGCTGATCAGCAGGTCGAAGAATTCTTCTTGCAGTAACGATAGGGCTTCGGCGGCTGACGCGACCCCACGAACTTTCGCGCCGTGTTCAGCGAGATCGATCGTGATCAGATCGAGCGCGTCGAGATCGTCTTCGACCACGAGAATGCGCACGCCGTCGAGATCCATCTCGGTTGTGACCTCCTCGGACGCGCTGGTAGCAGACGGGGCTTCGAGCGTCAATTCTGTGCTGGGTAAGGGAAGTTTGACTGTGAATACCGCGCCAGGCCGTGACTCCAGATTCTCAGCACTGATTACACCACCGTGCAACTCGACGAGATGGCGGACGATGGCCAATCCGAGCCCGAGTCCCTGGTGCGTCCGCGTGGTAGAACCGTCTGCCTGACGAAATCTCTCAAAAACGTGCGGGAGAAAATCCGGTGCGATGCCTGGTCCGGTGTCGATAATCTCAATGTCGACCGAATTCTTTTCCTGAGTGACGCGAACCGCGACCGTACCGCCAATCGGCGTAAACTTCGAAGCATTTGAAAGCAGGTTCCAAACTACCTGCTGTAGTCGATCGGCATCGCCGGCAATGATCTTCAGCCCCTCCTGATAAGTTTCCTCGACGCTGATGTTTTTCGCCTCGAGTGCGGGACGAACTGCATCCAGCGCTGCTTTAACGACCGCGATCAGATCGACAGGCGCAAGATTAAGCTGGAGTTTTCCGGTGATGACGCGCGACACGTCGAGAATGTCTTCGATGATCTGCTTCTGCGCCCACGCGTTTCGCTCGATCACTTCGATCGCGTGCGAAGAGCTTTCCGGGTCCAACCGGCCCGACTTCAACATGCGCGACCAACCGATCACGGCGTTGAGCGGCGTGCGCAACTCGTGAGACAACGTCGCGAGAAACTCGTCTTTCAGACGGTTCGCCTTTTCTGCATCCGCGCGTGCCGCGCGTTCGCGCACCAGTAGATGCGCCAGCTTTTCTTCGGCGCGCTTTCGTTCGTGGAACTGTCCGATCTGAAAACCGACACTGGCGATGATATCGTTGAGATCCTGATCGGGCTGCCGGATCTCCTGGCTAAAAAACTCCATCACGCCGACGATTTCATCTCCGAGATTAATCGGAAAACCAAATGCGCCGCGCAATCCGGCGTCCGCCGCGTGTGACGCTCGCGGGAAGTTTCGATCGCGGCCCACATCCGGAATCCACGCCGGCTTGCCGCTCTCCCAAATCCGGCCCGGCAATCCGTCGCCACGTGTGAACGTGCGCGTGCGCGAGACACTCTCGAAGCCCTCGAGATTCATCGACGGGCGATGCCAGAAATCGACGCAGCGCAACGCGTCGCCCTGATGATCGACGGCCCAGAGGACGCCGACCTGCCAGCCTAAACTCTCGCAAACCGTTTGCAGAATCTCGTGCGTGCCTTCGACGAAGTCGATCGAGCGCGACAGAATCCGCGTGATGCCGTACTGCAACGCCAGCCGCTGCTCGCTGCGGCGGCGAGCGCTGATCTCGCGCGTGCGCAAAGTGATGTCGCGTTTGATGCTGACGTAACAACGTGGTTCGCCAAGGCCATTGCGCATCGTGAAGACCGTGAGCTCGATATTCAGGTCTTCGCCGCTCTTCGTGCGGCAGAGAATCTCGCCGGAGTATTCGCCCATATCGTCGAGTTGGCGCGTGACGCGGGTGAACGTATGGTCGCCGAGATCGAGTGCCGGTGTTTGGCCTTCGAGGTCCTCGTCGGAGTAGCCCAGCAGCGTGAAATGGGCGCCGTTTTGCTGAAGATAAAACCCGTTCGGGTCGATTATGGCGATGGCTTCGCGGGAATGGTCGAAGATCTCACGATAGAGATCGGCGTCCAGTTCTACTGGCCGCGCAGCCGGTCGAGCTTGGGCTTCTGCGAAAGACATAACACAGTTTTAAAGGGGATTTGCAGGGGTGAGCCGATTCTAACACAGACCGCGATCAAGTTCGTATCCGGA
>DASTOZ010000219.1:0-6721 GCA_035762365.1 Pyrinomonadaceae bacterium
GAAAGCGCGCTTGTGATCGCAAATGTCGACGGCAGCAACGAGCAGATACTCACGGTGCGCAAACGTCCCGATCGCTTCACACCGCTGTTTTTTACCGGTCCTTCGTGGTCGCCGGACGGCAAGTTGATTGCGGCGACAGTGGCGTCCTCGCCGCGCGTCTGTAATGTCGTCGTGTTCTCGGTCGCCGGCGGCAAGGAAGAGGTATTGACGCGTGAGCCATGGGTGTTTGCGTCGCGCGTCGAGTGGTTGCCGGACATGAGTGGGCTACTGGTGATCGGCGGTGATGGGGTCAATAACTCGCAACACTGGGTGCTCAGTTATCCAGGTGGTGAGAGACGACGAGTTACAAACGATCTGAGCGCATATCGCGTGATCAGCTTGACTGGAGACGGCCGGAAAATCGCGACGATCCAGGTCGACGGTTTGATTAATCTGTGGGTCGCGCCGGAAGGTGATGCCACGCGTGCGGTACGGATGCCCACTGGCAACGTGGGGTTCTATGCTTCGGGCGGAAACAATCTCAGTTGGACGACGGACAACCGCGTCGTTTACATGTCCAACGAGGGTGGTGTGCCGGATGTTTGGATCGCCGATCCGTCGGAAGGCAGTCGTAGGCAACTGACTACCAACGGCGGCGGCAGTCCCGTTGCAACGGTCGACGGCAAGTACATCGTTTTTGTTTCGGGGCGGAATGGGAAGTTGGCGATTTGGCGCATGAATCTCGACGGCAGCAATCCGGTTAATCTGAGCAATGGTCCGGCAGACATTTACCCGTCGGTGACGCCTGATGGTCAATGGGTGGTCTTCATCAAAAGCGAAGGTTCGAAGCCGACGGTGTGGAAAGTTTCGATTGACGGCGGCACGCCGGAGCAGGTTACGGATCACGTGGCGAGTTCGGCGATTGTTTCGCCGGATGGTAAGTTGTTGGCGTATTCGTATCCTGAGTCGCCGGATCCATTCGCGCCGCCCAATCGACTCGTGGTGGTGAACTTCGCGGACAATTCGCCTGTTGCGACTTTTACTTTTGGCCCAAGCAGCACTGTGCCGACGTTGATCCAGTGGAGTCCGGACGGAAAGTCGATCCTGTACTCCGTCAACCGCGACAGCGTTTCGAATGTGTGGAGTCAGCCGCTGTCGGGCGGCGCCCCGAAGCAGATCACGGAATTCAAAGACGGTCTGATGACGGGATTTGCGTGGTCGCGCGATGGGAAAATGTTCGCCGCCACGCGTGGCTCGTTATTGCGTGATGCGGTGCTGATAACTGATCTGCGATAGTTCTCGAAAAACTCCTTCACTACGTACCGCTGGCGGGAGACACATATAGAAAGAGATTTTTAAAAATTTCGGGGGTGTCTTGAATTGGGAGTTATCTCTGCGAACTTTAGTTAGCTCTCGGCGTCTCTGCGTTAAATGGCTCGTTCAACGCAGAGACGCCGAGGATACGCAGAGGCCGCAGAGAAAAACCTTAATTTGAGACACTACTAAAATTTCTTTTCCATTGACGTCGCGTTAGCGCGAGACGCATGTAAAAGCAAATCGAAAGAATTCTTCTTTCATCGGCGTTGCACTGGCGGGAGACACATGGATAGGGAGAATTTTTAAACGTTCTTTTTCCATTGGCGAAGCGCTGGCGGGAGACACATGTAAAACGAGAATGGAAATCGAAGGAATATACAAATGGACCTGCGCGTATTGCTGACGACTTTCGGCATCATCTTTCTTGCCGAGATGGGTGATAAGACTCAACTGGCGGCGATGACGATGTCGGCGCAGACGAAGAGGCCGTGGGCCGTGTTCATCGGCGCCAGCGTCGCACTTGCGGCGGTGTCGGCGATCGGCGTTTTAGTCGGCGGCGTTGCCGGACAGTACGTGCCGTTGGAATGGGTCAAACGCATCGCTGCGGGATTGTTTATCGTCATCGGAGTACTTATGCTAATGGGCAAATTCTGACGACGGATAAAGCGTGCCCCAAACTCCCCACATCGAACGCCACTTCACCTCGAGTGAAGTCGTTCGCGACGTCGTAATCGGAATGGCTGATGGTCTGACGGTGCCTTTCGCACTTGCTGCGGGTTTGAGCGGAGCGATCGATCAAACTGCCATCATCGTCACCGCAGGGCTGGCGGAAATCGCCGCCGGATCGATCGCGATGGGCCTCGGCGGTTATATGGCCGCCAAAAGCGACGCCGAACACTACGCCAAAGAACGCGAACGCGAGAAACGCGAAGTCGCCGAGATTCCGCACGAAGAGATGCGCGAAGTCGCCGAAGTTTTTCAGGCTTACGGTCTGACTGAAGAGCAAACCTGGCCGATCGTCCAGGCACTACGTCAACAGCCGCGCAACTGGGTCGACTTCATGATGCGTTTCGAGCTCGGCCTCGAAAAACCCAATCCAAAACGTGCCCTAACCAGTGCCCTGACGATCGCAGGCGCTTACGTCGCGGGCGGTCTTATCCCACTCTCGCCGTACATGTTCTTCCACACCACCTCCGGCGCCCTGCTGCTTTCGATCGGGATGACGCTCATCGCCCTGCTGATTTTTGGCTTCGTCAAGGGCCGGTTCACCGGCACGAAACCCATCCGAAGCGCCTTACAGACGGCCTTCATCGGCAGCGTCGCGGCAGGCGCGGCCTTTGCCATTGCCCGGATGATCGGCGGCTAATATAATTTCCGGAGTTTTATTTACGGGCAATAAAGACCACCGTTACGGCACCAGGAGGACATCGCATGGCCACCGAATTACAGCGTTCAGCAACGCTCGATCGAATTGCAGAGCTTCTCGGAGAAAACGCTTCGAAGCTACTCGATCACGCGTCGCAGACAATCCCGAAAGAAAACGTTCAACTTCCGGGTCCTGACTTCATCGATCGCGTTTGGGCCATCTCCGATCGTCCGACCCGCGTGTTGCGTTCGCTTCAGTCGCTTTTTGATAACGGACGTCTGGCCGGCACGGGTTATCTCTCGATCCTTCCCGTCGACCAGGGCATCGAGCACTCGGCGGGCGCGTCGTTCGCGCCAAACCCGCAGTACTTCGATCCGGAGAACATCATCAAGCTCGCGATCGAAGGCGGTTGTAACGCGGTCGCCTCGACTTTCGGCGTGCTCGGAACCGTCGGCCGGAAGTACGCGCATAAGATCCCGTTCATCGTGAAGATCAACCACAACGAGCTGCTCACGTTGCCAAACAAGTTCGACCAGGTGATGTTCGGCACCGTTCGGGAAGCTTACAACCTCGGCGCGGTGGCTGTCGGCGCGACCATTTACTTTGGGTCGGATGAGTCTACGCGGCAGATCACGGAAGTCAGTAAAGCGTTCGCGCAGGCGCACGAACTCGGCATGGGCACCATCCTTTGGTGCTACCTGCGGAATTCCAAATTCAAAACCGCGGAAGGCGACATGCACGCGTCAGCCGATTTGACGGCCCAGGCCAACCACGTTGGCGTTACAATCCAGGCCGACATCATCAAGCAGAAACTTCCTGAGCGAAACGGTGGTTACAAAGCTGTCGAAGCCGCATTGGGCGGCTCTTACGGGAAGACCAGCAAACTCGTTTACGAGAAACTCACCACTGATAACCCGATCGATCTCGTTCGCTACCAGGTCGCCAACTGCTTCATGGGTCGCTGTGGTTTGATCAATTCCGGCGGCGAATCAAAGGGCGCGAGCGATCTGGCTGAGGCCGTGCGCACGGCAGTCATCAACAAGCGCGGCGGCGGAATGGGTCTCATCTCCGGCCGCAAAGCGTTTCAACGTCCGATGAATGAAGGCGTCCAACTGTTGAACGCCATCCAGGACGTTTACCTTTCCGACGAAATTACCGTCGCTTAAATCCCAAATCCGTGTACCCCTCGTATTTACCGGGTACACGGACAAACCTCTCTTGCGATCTGAACAGCCACACGACCAGGACGTCGATCTGCTGAAGGCCATCGCCGCCAGGAACGAGGCCGCCCTGGGACAACTCTACGATCGCTACCGCCTCATCCTCTTCGGCGTGCTCGTGCGTATATTGAATAACCGCGAGGAAGCGGAGGACGTGCTGCAGGAGGTTTTTCTGCAAGTTTGGCGGCGCGCGGCAGACTTCGACGAGAATCGCGGAAGACCGTTTACGTGGCTGGTCACGCTGGCGCGCAGCCGCGGCATCGATCGCTTGCGGGCGCTGGCGTCGCGCGAGCGCGTTGCGACTATGGCTGGCGCGACTGAAGCATCTGAAGAGGTGTCGGATGCCGCGACCGACGCGATCCGGTCGGAAGAGCGCGGCGTGGTAAACAGCGCACTCGCCCAACTCCCCGAAGAGCAAAAGCGCCCCTTGATGCTCGCGTATTTCGACGGTCTCACGCAGTCGGAAATCGCGTTGCAACTCGGCGCGCCGCTGGGGACGGTGAAAACGCGCATGCGTACCGGGATGATGAAATTGCGCGAACTGCTTTCGGCGCGAGGTCAGTATTTTCACTAAGTAACTGAATGTAACTGAACAAAGGATGGCACACCAGGAATACAAAGAGATGTTAGCGGTGCTTGCGCTGTCCGCTCTCGACGCGGTTGACGAGCGCGCGTTGAGTCAGCATCTCTCGGAGTGTGCCGAGTGCCGGAGAGAGTTGGCTGATTGGGAAAGCACTGCCGCTGCACTCGCGTTGAGCGCGCCCCCTGCCGAGCCTTCGCCGCAAGTCCGCGATCAGATCATGAGCGCTGTGCGGAGTGACGCGCAGAAGCAGTCGACGCAGTCGCGGGTGGTTGAGTTTCCGCAGAGCCGGCGAGAGAGATGGACCGCGTTCGGCAACGTCGGTGCGATTGCCGCGGCGGTCCTGTTTCTGATGCTGATTATTTGGATCCTTGTGCTGTGGCAGCAGAACCGGGCGTTGCGTCGCGAGTCAGACATGCTGGCGAGGCAGATGCAATCGATACAGGAAGAAACGGCTCGGGCAAATGAGCTGGTCTCGATCCTGAGTTCACCCGGAGCTAGATTCCGGTCGTTGTCCGGCACTGGGCCGGGCGTGGGAGCGACCGCGCAACTGGCGTATGACGGCAGCGGCCGCGCGTTGTTGATGGCCAACGCTCTTCCGCCAGCGCCGAGGGGCAAGCAGTATCAGCTTTGGTTTATTGTCGGCAACAATCCGCCGATTCCCGGGCAGACGTTTTCTCCCGATGAAATGGGTAAAGGCGAGTTGAGGGATGAGGTTCCTGAACGAGCACTCGACTCAGCGGTGTTTGCAATCACACTCGAGCCTGCGGGCGGCTCCACCGCGCCGACCAGCGCTATTTATCTTCGCAGCGGTTTGTAGAAAGCGATTTTGCTTTAAATCCGATTGAACTAAATCCAGGGCGTGATCCTCATCCGTAATTGACTTTGTAGTTCTCAACCAACAAAGGAGATATGTCATGCAAAGCAGTAAACGTTTTCAGCGAGCAACCGTTGTCGGGTTGGTCCTTTCCCTGCTGTTGACGATGAGTGCGACTGCGATTGCCGCAACGCAGGAGAAATCACTCTACGAACGTGTGGGCGGTTATAACGCGCTTGCCGCGGTGGTCGACGACTTCATCGTCCGGCTGGTCAGCGACAAGCAGTTTGAGAAGTTTTTCATTGGGCAGAGTACCGATTCAAAGAAACGAATTCGGCAACATATTCTCGATCAATTCTGCGCCGCGACGGGCGGTCCATGCGTGTACACAGGTCGTGAGATGAAGACGTCGCACGCGGGACTGGGCATCACGAATGCCGAGTGGGAGGCAGCCGCCAAGCATCTCGTCGCTTCGCTCGACAGGTTCAAGGTGCCGGAAAAAGAGAAAGGCGAGATTCTCGCTTTCGTGACGGGTCTGAAAAAGGACATCGTCGAGAAATAACCGAGTCGTGGTGTTGCGATCCGTGTCCGCTTGCAGAGAGACGCGGATCGCACATCCCGAGTAAAGCTGTTACACTTCACGCCACAGATTCACAAAGAAGTAGAGTAAGAGGGTGATGAATACGGGAGAGCGGAACAAACAGCCAAAACTCGATAATTCGGTTTCAGATTCCACCGGTCAGTATGATTTGCGGTTTGTGCTGTGGCGACAGTTTTGCGCGCAGCAGGGACTTTCGGTTGACACGTTACCCAGCCAGCTAAACAACGATCAGAAAGATCTTTGGGAAGAGATGAAAGCGAAGCGCCTCCGCTGATAGAAGTCCTGCCGAAGTTCAAGCGAGAGGTCGATATCTAAAACCGACCACCATCCCGCCAGTAATCACCGATTAAAAACGGATTCGTCAACCGTTCCTCGCCAATCGTCAACAGCTTGTTCTTGATCGAGTCGAGTAACTGCTCGGTCGAACCACCCGGCAGATCCGTCCTCCCGATCGATCCGGCAAACAGCACATCACCAACAAACACCTTGCGCTCGGTCGGTTCAAACAAAACGACATGCCCCGGCGTGTGTCCGGGACAGTGAATCACTTCAAACGTGAGGTCGCCAACGCGATACTTCTGCCCGTCCGTCCAATACTCATCAACCGGCGGCGGCGCCTCGAATTCCATCCCCAGCCTCGCCCACTGCGAACGCGGAACACCGATCCACGCCGGTTGCTCGGGCAGCCCGAGATACATGAACTCATCGCCTTTGTGCAGGATGATCTTCCCTTCCGGTTTCAACTTCTTCAGCGCCGCAACACCGCCGACATGATCGAGGTGCGCATGCGTCAGCGTGATCGCCTGAAGCGTCAGACCGTGCCGTTCAAGCACTTCCACGA
>DASTOZ010000220.1:0-3620 GCA_035762365.1 Pyrinomonadaceae bacterium
GCTGAGTCTGTGGGTGCTGCCTGAGCCGCTTCGCGTTGTGGTTGGACTATTGGCCCTGTTGCTACTGATTGTCGCAAGCGTGTTCGGCCGCGTGATTCTCTACGCGGCCACCGGTCGCTGGCTACAGCGCAAATATGTGCGCGTAGGCAGGAACTCCGAAGCTGTGGCGCTGTTGCTCGGGACCGGTTTTTGGGTGCTGCTGACCTCGCTTCCTTACGTATGGCCCTTCGTAGCCGTGGGCATTTTGATCATCAGTTTCGGACTGGCCCTCACGGCCCGCTATCGAGTTGGCTGGAAATCCGTGTAATCTGTGTTTTGCATTAAACCTCCATAAAACCGTATCGGGTGGTGTTTACCAAAAAGGAAAGGACAAATGATGAGAGCGCTCGCTTTCACGGCCATATCACTGATTACACTCTCCCTTGCAACTTCGATCGTCATAGCCCAGGCGACCGATCCGTCCATCGCCGCGAAACACGCGATTGGCGAAGTCAAAAGCATCGATCCCGCGACCAGGCAGTTGACGATCAAGACTGATGCCGGCTCTGTCGTCACCGTTTCGGTCAGCGACAAAACCACTTACAAGAAACTCGCGCCCGGCGAACAGACGCTGACAAACGCGACTGACACCACGTTCGCTGAACTTGCCGAAGGCGATCGCATCATGGCCCGCGGCACTGTTTCCGAAGACCGCAAGTCGGTGCCTGCCTCGCAGATCATCGTGATGACGAAGGGCGACCTCGCGAAGAAGCAGGAAGCCGAACGACTCGAATGGCGCCGTCGCGGCATTCTCGGCGTGATCACGGCGCTGAAGCCGGAGACGCACGAGATAACGATCAGTCATCGCACGATGGCAGGAAACCAGTCGGTCGTGATTCCTGTCAGCGACAAGACTGAAATGAAGCGCTACGCTCCCGACTCGATCAAGTTTGGCGACGCGAAGCCGAGCTCGTTTGCCGAGTTGAAGGTCGGCGACCAGTTGCGTGCGCTGGGTGATCGCACTGAGGACCCGCTTCGTTTCAACCCGCAGAAAGTCGTGACCGGAAGTTTTCGCACCGTCGGTGGCGTTGTTACTGCTATCGACCCGGCGACGGGCGAGATCAAGATCAACGAACTCGAAAAGAAGACGCCGTTCACGATCGTCGTCAAGCAGGACTCGGTGTTGAGAAGGTTTCCAGCCGATGCGGCAGCGATGATGATGGGCGGCTTTAATCGTGGTGGTGGCGGACCGGGTGGACCGGGCGCCTCCGGCGGCGCCGGGACTGGACCACGTGGTGCAACGAGCGCTCCTGGTGGCGGACAAGCGCAGGCATCTGAAAACGCGCAAAGACCGCAGGGACCGGGTCCCGGTGGACCAGGTGGCCCTGGCGGTGGGGGCGGCCGCGGCTTCAACGTCAATGACATACTCGAGCGACTGCCTACAATTTCAATCGCAGATGTTAAGGTTGGCGACACGATCCTCGTTTCCAGTACGCAGGGTGTCGATCCGCACCGCCTGACTGCCATTTCACTAGTGGCGGGTGCCGACACTCTGCTCGCCATGGTGGCGCCGCGTCCGCAGCCGGGACAGGCGACGCCAAATCCCGCAGCCGGTCTGGGCAGCAGCGGTATCACGTTCGGCATCGGCTTGCCGTAACTCCGAAGCATCAGGCTTTCCCGTTCTGAGTGAATGTCGAAAGGCTGGTTTACCGCAACAAGGCTTAGTCCTTCTTCTCCCAAAGGTTTCTTGAGATGAATATCCCCCGTCTGCTCCCCAGAAAACTTCTCATCACCGGTCTGATCGTCCTGCTCGCTTCGGCGCTCGTGTCTGCGCAACAGATTCGCGCCGCAGGTGGTGGTGGTCGCGAACACCGGTCAACCGTTCAATATCATCACCGGTCAGGACGGGAATCTCGATCGCCAGGTCAACGAGCGTCCAAGCTTTGCTGGTCCGAACGCGAACTGCGCGCTGTCGACGATCGCGTGCACAAAGTTTGGCAACTTCAATCTGGCGCCTCTTCCTGGTGAGCGGATCGTTCCGCGAAACTTTGGAACGTCGCCGGCGTCTGTCATCGTTAACTTGCGCATCAGCCGCGCCTTTGCTTTTGGAACAATCAATCGCGGTAATGCTGCCGCTCCGGCGCGGCCTGCCACTTCTGGTCCAACCGTCGGCGTTGTCGGGGCCGGAGGCGGTGGGGACGCGAAAAGAGTTGCGGCGCCCGGTGGTCCACAGGGACCGGGTGGAGCGCCGGCTGAAAAGCGATTTAACCTTAACCTCTCGCTGTACATTCAAAACATTTTCAATCATGTGAACCTTGGCAGGCCCGAAGGGAATCTGTCGTCGCCGAATTTTGGCGAGTCACTTGGGCTCAGCACGACCGCGACGCAGTTTAGTGGACCGGGTGGCGGCGGAAGCGCCGGCGCGGGCAATCGACGCGTTTATGCGCAGCTTCGTTTGAACTTCTAGAAAGGTTTGGGGAAATGAAGAGCTTTATCGTTCTCTTGCTCGGCTTGTTTGTCTTAAGCACGCCGCTGACGGCGCAGGAACAGAAACCCGCGGCTGCTGCCAATGGCGACGCTGCTGCTCCCGCTCCGGCCGTAGTCATCACGGATAAGAGCACGCCAACCGAACTCGCCCGTGCGGCGTTTATGGCGCAAGGCGGCGAGAAGTTTCGCAACGTGCAGAACATCGTGATACGCGGATCGGCACAACTCTATCCGCCGAACAGCGTTCAGTCGATACCCGGTTCGTTTTCGTTAGTCACTGCTGGACCAAAGTTGCGGTTGGACATCGATGCGCGACCGGCGTTCGTCTTCAAGCAGATCTACGACGGCCAGAACTCATATAGCTCGATGCCGAACGTTGAGATGCCGCCGCTCACAAAGTTTGGGTTGGGCGCGCTCGCTCGCTACGATCAGGCCGGCTACCAGATCACCGCTCTCCCGAACAAGAAGAAGCAGCGCGCGTTTCGCATCGTCGATCCAGACGGCTACACGACCGACTTCTTCATCGATGCGGCGAACGGAAGGGTCATGAGTTTCATGATCTACTACGGCGGGTTCACGCTGGGCACGGAGCACAGCAAGTTTAAAGACGTCGAAGGCGTGCTGGTGCCGTCTAGTTTCTCGCAGAAGTTTGAAACGCCGATGGGTGCGTTCTTTGCTGAGTTCAGCGCGAAGGAAGTGAACATCAACCAGACTTTGGCAGAAGACGCGTTCGCGATCCCGCGTTAGGCGTCGCGAGTTATAGAACGAGTTCCTGATCAGTTCTCTTTTACGCGTGTTTCCCGCTGCGCCACGGCGGTGAAACAGGAGTTAGTTGACGATCGAGAGGTACGCGGTCCAGGGGCCGATTTCCTCTCGATACTGTTTAGCCATTACTCTGACGATCTGCCGGATGTGACCGAGATCGTGGACAACCCACGCGGAAAGCAACTGGCTGAGTGTTACGACTCCAAGCGCCGGATGCATTCCTCGCTTCTGCAACAGCTCCGGCGTCAACTTCATCTCCTCCAACTGCCGCAGACTCCGGCCGCGCACCTCTTCGAACCGCGCCAATAATTCGGCCAGCGATTTACCCTTCGACTTCTCATACATCGCAAAGCGATCGAACTTCTCGAAAGGTTTGGCTTCGCCGTGTT
>DASTOZ010000221.1:0-2801 GCA_035762365.1 Pyrinomonadaceae bacterium
TCCACGCACGAGGGAGCTCGACTGGAACTTGCGCGGGTTGAGCGTCACTGCGCCGCACAAGTCGGCGGTGCTGGAGTTGCTCGACTGGATCGAACCGACGGCGAAAGAGATCGGGGCGGTAAATACGATCGTCGTTGATGACGATAAGCTACGCGGATTCAACACCGATGCCGCGGGGTTCATCGAGCCGCTGCTCAAGGTGATCGATTCATTGAGTGGATCGCGCGTGGCGGTAATTGGCGCGGGAGGCGCTGCTCGCGCGGCCGTGTGGGCGCTGTTGAAACAGCAGGCAGCGGTGACGCTGTTCGCGCGCGACGTTGATAAGGCCCGCACGCTTGGACAAGCGTTCGACGTTTCGTACGAATCGCTTTCGTCTGCTTCGTTTACGAATTACGACCTGGTGATCAATGCCACGCCTCTCGGATCAGGCGAGTTGGTCGATCAACTTCCGGCGACCGCAAAACAACTCGACGGCGCACGTTGCGTTTACGATCTTGTCTACAATCCGATAGAGACTCGCTTTCTACAAGAAGCTTGCAAGGCAGGTTGCAAGACTGTGCGAGGACTCGAAATGTTGGTTGCTCAAGCAAAAAATCAATTCGAGTTATGGACCGGACAAACGCCTTCTCTGAACGTCATGCATCATGCTGCGGCCGCTGCATTAGGCCAATAGCTTTTTTAGTATTACGTTCGAGCCGCCCCATCACACAATCTCACCTCTCCATCACAAACTTCAGTCGCACTCCTTAACCTAGACGTACAGTTCACGCGCACGTTGCTCTCGTTGCTACAAAAACGCCTGAGGTGCAATCGTGAAGAGAACGATAGTTATTCTCGTCGTCCTGTTAGCCGCTCCGATCGCCTTTGCCGGCTCGCCGCCAATCAATCTCGTAATCACACCTCGCATCGCGATGGCGATCGTCTCGAAGGATGAACGCAAGCTCAACGATCTCGACAAGGCTTACCTCGACGCGTTCACGATCCTGCGTGACGACAATCCATGCAGTCGTTTGTATGGTGGGCGAGGAGCGATCGAAGCGCTGAACGAGTTGATGCGTGCGCTTCGCCCGACTTATCTCGATCGTCGTATTGCCGTCCGCATGAGCGGACACACGACCCTGTTTCGGAATGCCGGTTCCGGTTTCACGTTTCGCATGTTCGAGAAGGCGGAGCTCAACATGAACGGATCGTTCTATCGCGGTAACGCGTACTGGGAACGGCAATCTCCGTTGACAACTGGTTTTGAAGCGAACACTCGCAAGACTCGTCTCGCCTTGCTGCTACACGAACTCGGTCATCTCGTTCGCGGCGAAGACCAGAAGTGGCTGCTTTCAGACGACGGACACGATCTCGATCTGAGCGAAAAGAACACTCGGTATGTGGTCGACGTTTGCCGCAACCAAATCGAGTCTGTCACCCGGATGACGGTCGCCCAGCAACTGGAAGAGCCGCTCACCACCATCGCCCAGCTCGCCACGTTGCCATGAACCTTTCTTGATGCGAGCCGGATGTTATTGCCGCCGAGGCCGTTTGATGTGTCAGTGAGTCCCGTTGGTCACAAAATACTGCGCGCCGGTGTTAATAAGACGTTATACGCTCGGGATTGCATCAGTACCTCCCGTGCCCACTTTAGTTCAGCAAGACAGTGAGATTTATGACGTCGACGCCCGCAATCTCGGACTACAATCCCGCATCTGCCGACTGTAGCAAGGTTTCTGACGATAATTCCCGCCGTCGCACCTTCCTCAAACGACTTAAAAATATCGGAATCATCTGGGGCGTGTGGACTGCCGTGGCGCTCTTCTTCAGTAGTCAAATCTTCATGATGTACTACTCAGAAGGCCAGCCAATCCCTTACAAAGGGGCTTTCATCGTCCAAGGTTCAGCCTGTTACTTGTGGGCGCTCGTAACTCCGCTCGTCCTGTGGCTCGCTCGCCGTTTTTGCATCGATCGGAACCAGTGGTTTCGCAAAGTCGCACTGCACTTCCTCTTCAGTCTGGTGCTCGTCACCGTGCTGATCTCGCTGCACTTCGTTGTCTACATGATTCTGGCCGGCCGGGCGAGCTCGATTACGCCGATGCGATTGCTCGGATACTTGTATCCCAACCTCGACCGCTGGCTGCTGCTCTACTGGTCAATCCTGCTGATGAGCCACGCGTTCAACTACTACAACAGTTACCGCAAGGGCGAACTCAAGGCGTCGCAACTCCGCATGCAACTGGTTCAGTCGCAGCTCGAAGCCCTGAAAATGCAGGTGCAGCCGCACTTTCTTTTCAACACCCTACACTCGATCTCCGCATTGTTGAGCAAAGACACGGAAGGCGCCCGCAAAATGATCACTCGTCTCGGCGACTTCCTGCGCCTCACATTGGAAAACTCCGGCTCGATGGAAGTCACACTCCAACAGGAAATTGAATTCCTCAACGGATATCTGGAGATCGAACGCATCCGCTTCCAGGATCGCCTCACCACCGACATCAAGATCGACCCGTCTGTGCTCGACGCCCGCGTCCCAAACCTGATCCTCCAACCCATCGTCGAGAACGCGATGAAGCACGCGGTCGTGAACAGTCGCTCCGGACACGTCGAGATCACTGCGGCCCCGCGGAATGGCGCGGTCCATATCGAAGTAAAAGACAACGGACCGGGTCTGCACGTGGATCGCACGCTCGAAGCGCGACGCGGGAAAGGTCTCGGTCTCGCCAACACTCAGGCGCGACTCGTCGGTATCTACGGATCAGCCGCGCGGTTTGAACTGACTAATCGTCCTTCGGGCGGTTTGATCGTGTCGATCGAGATCC
>DASTOZ010000222.1:0-5062 GCA_035762365.1 Pyrinomonadaceae bacterium
CAGGAAGAAATCTGACGGCTCGTTACTGCGATCGAAGATCGGCAAACTGAACAGCCAACCGCCTCGCAGGTCGTTGGTGAACGTAGGAGACGGCGAGTAAGTCCACGATCCGACAACCGACTGCCGGTCCGCTCCCTGAAACCCGAACGGGATCCGGTTGAAACCGCCGTTGTCGGCATCGGGTCGCAGGTTTGTCTCGGTTCCGCGATTGATGATCAACGAGTACTGCTGTTTCGTCGTCGGTTCAAAGTCGAAACGAAATGTGAACTTATCTCGATCGACGTTCTGCGCCTGACTGAAACTGAAGCCCGTGGTGTTTAGCTCGTCGCCCGCGCCAGGATTGTTTCCGACGGCCGGAGTGTTAGCGAGAATGCGACTGGCGATCAGCGGATCGGCCGTCACACCCGCTGTGTTCAGCACATTGATCTGGCGCGTGACACCGGCCGCATCCACGTAAGTAAACAGACCCTGACGTGCCGACGGCAGCAGGATCGTGCGCGTCGTGGTTGTCGACTGACGCAAGCGGAAACCTTCGTAAGCACCAAAAAAGTACGCCTTGTCTCGGTACAAGGCAGGTCCGCCTTCACCAAAGCGCGGCAACGGCAGTGGGCCGCTGAAACTTCCACCAAACTGATTTCGGTTCAGGAAAGGACGCTCGATGCCGTTGAGGTTGTTGAAAAACTCGTTCGCCGCAAACTTCGAATTGCGGTTGTACAGGAAGAGCACGCCGTGAAAATCCTGCGATCCGCGCGGTGTAACGAGCTCGACTTGCGACGAGCCGTAGCCCTTTTCGGCCCCGGCGTTCTGTGTCGTCACTGTGAATTCGCTGACGTCGTCCACGTTGGGACGATCCGGCACGAAGTCGGTCGCATTTGCGCGGATGAAGTTGTCCTGGATGTTGATTCCGTCGCGCGTGATGTTCGTAAACGAACTCTGCTGACCGTTGATCGTGGTGTTCGTGGCGCCGTTCGAAGACGTGCCGGGTTGAAGTGAGATTAGCGCGAGTGGATCTCTACCGTTCAACGGCAACTCCCTTATCTGGCGCTCGCCGACTGTATTACTCAGTTCGCCGGAAGTGGAGTTGATCACATCAGAGCCGGCGATGACCGTGACACTTTCCTGAACGCCGCCAGGTTCCAGCACAACGGCGAGTGAGTACTCTTTGCCGACGTCGATCTTGAGTTCAGTTGCGGTGTAAGTCTTGAAACCGGTGGCTGTGACCTTCACGGTGTAAGTGCCGAATTCGAGTTGCGGGACATTGAAAGTCCCCTGGTTGCTTGTTTCAACAGTTCTTGATCTGTTGGTGGCGTTGTCCGTTACTTCGACTGTAGCTCCGGCAACAGCAGCGTTGCTCGCATCAACTACAGTTCCGGTGAGTGAACCCGCCGGTGCTTGCGCGACAGCAGAAAGTGAGCCTGAGGCAAATATCAGCGACAGACCCACAAGATAAAAAAACCTTTTCATGTTTCCCCTCCTTGATCTGGAAACGCAGACGCCTGATTAGGTGACGTCGTTCAACCTGTCAGAGCTACCATGGGAGTCGGGTGCGAGTAAGCTGGGTCAGTTAACCCAAGGGGGGATTGATCGCAATTAATGGACGCGAATCATATACATGAATGGATCGATGTGTTACGTACCATAGCGAACAGACTTAGATTCTAATTTTTTGTTCGTGTGCAGGCGCAGCGGACGGACGACTCGCGAAGACGCTGTTCACGAACATCCATCGAGATCGAGTAGTGGATGTCTCGAAAATGCGAAAGTGAATGTAGTATTGGGTTCGTGCGTTCCATGAATTTGGCATTGCAGGTCCCCATGAATGAAGACCAACAGTTTTCGCGCTGTCGTCTTTGATTTCGATTACACGTTGGCCGACTCGTCTCGAGGCGCGATTGAGTGCATCAACTTCGCGCTCGCCGAGATGGGACTCGAACCAGCCTCGGCGGAAGCGTGTTGCCGCACGATCGGTTTATCGCTCAACGAGACGTTTCTCGCGTTAGCGGCGCATCACGAGCCGCATCGATGCGCTGAGTTTTACCGGCTGTTTGTACGGCGGGCGGAGGAAGTGATGGCTGACCTCACCGAGCTTTATCAACCCGTTCCTGAGACGATCGAGGCGCTGCGCGAACAAGGACTCAAGTTGGCTATCGTTTCGACGAAATACCGCCGGCGCATACATCAGGTGTTGGAACGCGAAGCGTTGCTGCATGGTTTTGAGGTGGTGATCGGGGGCGAAGACGTCAAGCAACACAAACCACATCCTCAAGGGTTATTCGAGGCGTTGGACAAGCTTGGCTGTTCGGCGGAGTCAGTGTTGTACGTTGGCGACAGCGTAGTCGACGCCGAACTCGCAAAACGCGCGGAAGTGCCGGTGGTGATCGTGCTTTCAGGTGTTACGCCACGAAGTGATTTTGCAACGTACGAACTGCTGGCAATGCTGAAACACGTCAGCGAACTGCCAAAATTTCTTATCGATCACGCCGAACGCGCTTAACCTGCCTGCGGCGCTCGGCGGGAAGCGTTATACGTTCGATTCAGTGCCAATGACAAAATACGACTGGCAGAAACACTACCTACCTTTGTGGGGACGCTCCGTAAGCGCGAAACGCCAGTTTGACCCAGACAACATCCTGACTCCCGGACAAGGTATCTTCCGATGATAAAAACATCTAACTTCAAGACATCGATCAGCTTCGCCGCAATGCTGGGTGTGGCGATAACGCTTGTCGCTTCGTCACACACGGCGCACGCACAAACGGAAAACGTCAAGCTCATTCTCTCGACGGGCATCGAGAGTTTCGTCCGCGACCTTAACGAGAATGGCAAAGCCGGCTATCGTCTCGAGAAATCCCTGAGCTTTGGCGGTGAAGGATTGACGCAGAGTTACGCAGCCGTACTGCGTTTGGACGTGCCCAACAAGTACGAGTACGACTGGATGTCGAGTCCCGACAAAAGGCTCCTCGAAGAACGCCTCAATTATCAGGCGAAGAGTGGTTTCAATTTCGCTAATGCTTATGCGATCACCTACTGCTCGGATGGTCCGGCGAATGAACCACCGCACCAGACGCTAGTGCTTCGTCTGCACAAAGGCGACGCGTTTCTTCTCGAACGAAAAAACGGCGAAACTGATCGAACCCGCGAATACAAGACTTTCATCGCCAAAGTCCGTCTCGGCGACAGTGCAGAAAAGGACATCCAGGCAGAACTGGATGCGGCAGCGCCACTCGGGTTTCGACCCGTCAAGATTCTGTTCGCGCGTCAGGGACTGCTGGACTTCAGCATCACTGTTCTAGCGGAACGCGACCTGAAGAATAACAACGCCGCGAAAACCGAGTACCGCTTCCTCAAAAAGACTTCCGGTCTACCGGAAAAGATGAACGAGTTTGCGGCGCAGGGTTTCCGGTTCATCACCGGCCGACGCGTCGGCATGGTCGGCCTCGCGCTCATGGATAAGCGAGCGAGCGATGCTACGAAGTACACGTTCATCGACCGCAAGAAGTATGAGAAAGAGTTTGATAAGACGGTCGCGCTGGGCAACAGCTATCGGGGTGTGATGATGGGAGACCTCACCTGCGATTCAGTCGAAGCTCAAAATGAGCGGCTGGTGTTTGAGCAGAATACGAGTGGGAAGAAGAGCGAATACCTGATCAAGCCGGTCGCGATCGCAAAGAGTGGCGGCATCGAGCCGGAGTCGTTGAATGAATTCCAACGACTCCTGGCCGACAACTATCAGATCAAGGATCTGTTTTATTCGGGGGGCTTGAAGGTGATCTTCGAAAAATAAACATGAGCGCTGTGATCACTGAGACTTTCTCCCCTTGATCACATTGCCGTTCGGCAGCGTGACGTTGATGGCGACGACTTTACCACCGGCGTCTCTTTCGAAGCTGACGCTGGCCCCGACCGGTTGCGCCATGAATTTATCCGCCGTTGCCTCGGGAACCAGCTCGACGCGTTGCCCACCAGGATCGAGCGCAAGCAACTTGTCGCCTTCCTGCGTGACAACCAGCATGCCCATTGGCCCACCATCGTAGCTGCCGATAAAAGCCGCAAATTTGCCATCGGTTCTCGCCGGTGCTTGCTCCGCTTTTTGTGCAGCAGCAGGAGCAGGAAACGCCGATCCTGGCTGCGGGAGTGAAGACATCGCCACCTCAGCTTGTCCCCTGCCCTGTTCGCCGGGATGAATCGGAAATGCCGGACGCTTCGGAACAAACATCGGGTTCTTCGAAACCTGCGCCAGCGCGACCTCAACCGCTTTCTCGAGCTGCGGATCCCGCCCCGCGATCACGTCAGCCGGCGTGATCTCGACGTCGAAATCAGGAGCCACGCCAACGTTTTCCACGCCCCAGCTCGTTCCGCTCGGATCGTACGCCGCGCGATTGGGAAGACGGATCTGCCCGCCGTCGATCAGCGGCGGAGTAAAGTAGTACGGACCAATTCCTCCGCCGAACGTCCGCTTGCCGACGATTGGGCCAACCTTCCCAAGCTTGAACATAAACGCACCGGTCTCCGCGGCCGATCCGTTCAGCTCATTGATGATCATCACCTTTACCGGCGGTGCGGGATTGACGGGCGTCGCGATGTCGTCGCCGCCGCGAAACATGTAGTAGTAGAGCGGCTTCCGCTGCATCCACTCGATCAGGTAATCGGGCGTGATACCGCCGCCGTTGAAACGCTGATCGATGATGACGCCGTTCTTGTCGGCGTATCCCGTCAGACCGCGGACAGCGTTCATGATTCCGTCGCCGCTATAACCCTCGATAAAGATGTACCCAAGCCTGCCACCCGAAAGTTTTTCGACGAGCCTGCGGTTTTCTTCAGCCCAGTTCGCGCGGCGCAAACGGTTTTCCCCGAGGGCTGGATAGACCGTGTACGTTCGAGCGTTGGCGCCGTCGGCGGTCGACGAAACCGTGATCTTCGTCGGGCGGCCAGTGGTGTTCTCGAAGTAACTGAGCACATTCTTTTCCGCGTCGACCTGTTGACCGTTTACCTGAACGAGATAGTCGCCGTCGCGAACGTCGACTCCGGGTTGGTCCAGTGGGGCGGCGAATGATCCGGCGGG
>DASTOZ010000223.1:0-3257 GCA_035762365.1 Pyrinomonadaceae bacterium
ATTTCGCTTCAGCGTTTCCATGGTTTGGAAGTGACGCGCGACGTCGATCAGCAACCCGCGCCAGGGGAAGCGTGGTTGGTCTTCGACGACAACTCCGGGGAAAAAGTAACCATTCCGATCCGCGTTCAGAAGCTGCAGGACGGTCTCGAGACCGCGAATGGCACCGACGACGGTCGGCGCTTTCAGTATCGCCTGGCGATCCGTGATGTCGATGCGATAGGTCTCGTTTTCGCTGACCGACGGAACGCTCTTGCCCGCGCCATCGCAGTGAACGATCAGTTGCGTCATCTGATCGTCGACGGCGAGACCCGGCGCGAGTGTGAGCACAGTGCGTCCTTCGAGACGCTTGACGAACCGCGCGATGGCTGCTTTAAGACGATCGTCCGAGTGTCCGCGCGTCGCGACTTTGAACGAGTCGTTGACTGCCAGACGATCGCCATTAAACTTCACCGACGCGGGCATCGGCATCAAATTGATCGCCGGAGTCGGCGCCGGTTGTTGCGCACGCGCCACCGAGGCAGACGCCACACATACCGACACACACGTCAACACGACCAGAAACACGAGGTATTTTTTGGTGGTCATCTGTTTCTCACTTCAGCGTGAAGTTCTGGGTCAAACCGCCGATCGTCACAACAAACTCGCCGGGCTCCGCTATGGGCTTGTTGTCTGGTCCAATGAACGACAAATCGTCGCGACGCAGCTTGAACGTCAAAGTGCGATTCTGTCCCGGTTCGATATTGACTTTCGCGAAACGACGCAGACGCTTATTGGGAGGCGATATCGTCGCGACCAGGTCGCTGACGTAAACGAGCACGGCCTCCTTGCCGGCGCGACGTCCGGTGTTCGCGACCGTAACATTGACCGTCAGTTCTTCATTGCCACTGATCGTCTGGTTACTCAATCGCAGATCGGTGTAAGCAAATGTCGTATAACTCAGTCCTTCGCCGAAGGCAAACTGCGGCTTGAAAGCCATGTTACCAAACGCGGTGTTCTCGGTTTCGAATGGTTTGTGATCGTAGTTGATCAGACCATTCGGCGTGCGCGGGTAAGTGAAGGGAAGTTTGCCGCTCGGATTGACGTCGCCGAACAGAATGTCTGCGACTGCCGTGCCGCCTTCGTTGCTCGGGTTGTAGGCCATCAGCACGGCTTTCACTCCGTCGGCGATGCGATTGATGATCCGTGGACGACCTTCGACGAGCACGAGCACGACAGGTTTGCCGGTCGCGAGTATCGCGTCGGCAAGTTTCAACTGCGGCGCGCCGAGCGTCAGGTCGGTGATGTTGCCTGGAGTTTCGCAGTAGGAACCTTCGCCCAGCGCGAGAATCACGACGTCAGCATTCTGTGCAGCGCGGACCGCGGCAGGAATGTCGACTTCTTCTTCCTGGTCCGTCGGCGTACTGTTGGAAGGGAAACCGGGCGGGCGCGTGATCTTCGTGCCGGGAACGTAAGTGACGTTTGTGGCGCCGATCTTGGCTTCGATTGCCTGGCGGATCGTGTGCCGGTCTTTCGGATACAGCGATTCTTCAGACCCCTGCCAAACGTACGTCCAGCCGTTATTCATCGAGACGAGCGAGTCGGCTGTTGGTCCAGTCACGAGCACTTTGCTCGTCTTCGACAATGGCAGAATGTTGTCGGTGTTCTTCAGAAGCGTCAGCGACTCGCGCGCTGCGTCCAAACTCACCTGTCGATATTCGGGCAACGCAAACTTCGCTTTCAACGCGGCATCAGCCGTGGGTTTTTCAAACAGGCCCAGTTCAAACTTGACGCGCAGAATGCGTCGTACTGCTTCGTCAATTCGCGTCATGGGCACCGCGCCTTCTTTTACGAGCGCGAGCAGGTGATCGGCGAAACTGTAATCGAGCGGCACCATGCTCATGTCGATGCCGGCCATGACAGCCATGCGCGTCGCTTCTTTCTCGGTCGCGGCGATGCGCCACGTCGTGACGAGCTTCTTGATGTCTTCCCAGTCAGAAACGACGAAGCCATCGAAGCCGAGCTCTTTGCGAAGAATCGTGGTCAGCACGTGATGATTGACGTGTCCGGGAATGCCGTTGATCTCGCCGGAGTTGATCATGATCGTGCGCGCGCCTGCTTTGACGGCTGAGTCGAACGACGGCAGGAAGTACTCGCGCAGGTAGTTCTCGGGGATCCAGGCGGGTGTTCGATCGCGTCCGGTGAGCGGAAAGCTGTAGCCCATGTAGTGCTTCAGACTCGAAGCGACGTGCTGTTGCGAAGCGACGTCAGAGCCTTCGAGGCCGCGCACGAAAGCGACGCCCATCACTCTCGCCAGATACGGATCTTCACCAAACGTTTCCCAAAAACGCGGCCAGCGCGGATCGCGTCCGAGATCGAGCACCGGCGAAAAGCTCCACGGGATTCCGGCGGCGCGAGTTTCGAGTGCCGTGATCTCAGCGGCGCGCTTCATCAGTTGCGGATTGAACGTTGCCGCCATGCCGATCTCTTGCGGAAAGAGAGTCGCACCCTGAACGTAGTTCGCGCCATGGATCGAATCGATGCCGTAGATGACGGGAATTCCGAGTCGCGTCTTTTTTGCTGCTGCTTGAATGTCGCCGATGACCTCGTGCCAGCGATCGATCGTCAATGCCTGATCGGAAACGTTCAGGATGGATCCGACGCCGTATTTAACGATCGCTTTTTCGAGTTTTGCGGGATCGATTTTGAAGTCCTGGTCCCGGCCTTTAATGATCATACCGATCGCAAGCTGCGTCATCTGCCCGACCTTCTCTTCGAGCGTCATGCGCTTGAGCAGGTCTTCAATCTTTCGTGAATGGTCGGGAAGCTGCGGGCGCCGGACCTCGCGCTGGTAAAACTCGTCGCTATCGGCTAGGTCGGTTTGCGCGTTGATGGCCATTGGGGTTTGAAGAACGAAGCATAGTAAAAGACTGACTACGCACAGGGCACGTACGGAATTCCTCATCTATTTGCTGTCCTCAGGCAGGATAATGGAAACGCCGCGTATTTTCTTCTATTTGGCCGGACTTTTCAATGGTCATCAAACAAAGTTTTGTTAATTGAACTTCAAACAGACTGGAATGGGCACTTGTGCGCTCTGGCCTGTCGGTTTGAGACGGCCGGTTTGTGCGTCGATCCGAAAGACGACGACGTTATCAGTGCGTTGATTGGCGACGAGTAGAAACCGGCCGGTTGGGTCAATCACGAAGTTGCGTGGCCAGTTGCCTTCGGTCGAGACGTGCTCGACGAGTGACGGTTGGCCGGTGCGTTGGTCTATGGCG
>DASTOZ010000224.1:0-4460 GCA_035762365.1 Pyrinomonadaceae bacterium
GGCCACAAACGTGGGTTGAAGTCGCGTTGGGTGCGCACGCCGGAAGGAGCGATGCAGTTTGACGTCTATGACGCAGAACCGTGGCCTGAACACGAACTCGTCCCACTCGAAGTAACGAAAGGCACTTTGATTCTACTCAACGGACTTCTGCCGCATCGCAGTTTTGAAAACAAGTCCCCTCGCTCACGACACGCTTACACGCTGCATCTGATTCATGCGGACGCGAAGTATCCCGCGGACAACTGGCTTCAGCGTTCCGCGCAATCGCCCTTCACAAGTTTTTAAACAGGCTGAAGCTAAAGACTTGGCCGTAAAAGGCCGCGGAAAATGCCTTGCACGCGGACCTGACTGGCGGGGACCGTAAAGGATTGCAGTTGAGAATTCGCCGGTTGCAATTCGATGTTCGTGCCGCGGCGGTAAAGGCGTTTGAGTGTGGCCTGGTTCTCTTCGATTAAAAGGGCAACGACGATCTCACCATCACGAGCATCGGTGCGGTTCTCGATCAACGCGATGTCGCCGTCGCAGATGTGCTCGTCGATCATCGAATCGCCTTTCACTCGCAACGCGTAAACTCGATCCGGCTTGACTCGACCCAACAAAAAACGCGGCACTGGTATGCGCTCTTCATAGTCAACCACTTCGAGCGGTGCGCCTGCTGCGATTCGACCGAGCAGTTTTACTTCACACAGTGAATCGCTGCTCTTGTCTTCGACTTTGACGTTGAGCGCAAACGAACCATCTTCATGTTCGCGGACCAACAGACCGCGACGCTCGAGCGCCGCAATATGCTTTGCAATCGTTGCCCGCGACTTCACTCCAAACTGTCGAGCAATCTGCGCGTAAGAAGGGATGTAGCCGTGACGTTCCAGGAAACGAGTGATGTAATCGAGAATGTCTTTTTGTCGCTGCGTTCGAGGGAGCATGTCTTTCAGCAGTTCCCGATCGTGATCCCGCTTGTGTGTGGTAAGAACTTTGCGCCAGCGCTAAGGGTGACGAGGCATTCTAGGGCGCACGAACAAAAGCGTCAAGCGTTTGTTGCGATCAATTCTCAACGAATCGAGTAGCGCACAAGCGTGCGAGGGAAAATCCGAACTGAAGCAGGCATCTCGCCCAAGGCCATCGGCTTGGCCTTGAAGAGTTCATCGGCCTTCTTGCCGTACACTGCTTCGTTGAGATCGTTGTCGGGGGAGATCACTGCTCCTTTCAAAGCAGCTCCGATAAATGCGCCCTTGCTCCGCGAGTAAGAAAGAATGCCGGCGTCGAGTCGTGGATTGGTTGAAGCCGCTGCTTCACGACCGACTGGCCCAGCAGCAATGCTCGCTTCACCGCCGAGTTCAAACTTGTCTTTCAACAAACCATTCAAACCACTCTCGTTCATGATGAGCAGGACGTAGTCAGTCTTCTGCGCGCCGATCTGTGGTCCAAAACTCCCGCCGCCGAGATTGAAGAACGCCGGTGCACTCCAGCCCCCCTTGACGCGTTTGCTGATCACGCCCTGACCAGTGCGTCCACCGACAACAAACGCGCCTTTCACCACGCCGGGAAACACGGCAATCGCTTCGGCTGTATCGAGTAACTCTTTCGGAATCGCTTTGTCTTTTACGTTCATGATCTCAGTGAACGTTTTTGCCGCGTCACTCGCGTGGCGGGCCGCGTCTTTCGTTCGCGAATCCTTTTGTGCAGGCGTTAGAACAGCAGTTGAAAGCAACAATCCGACGAGTATGAGTGCGAACAAAGCACGAAGCGAAAACATAAAATCGGTCCTCCTGATTTTCTACGATGCACGTCCTGCAAATAAGTTTCCTACTAACAATACACCCTAACGCTTCATGATAATCATGCGGCAATGTGCCGCAAATTTGTCCTTGACTTGCATTGCAAGGGATATTACAGTGCGCGCCACTTCGCACTGCTGCTTGTTCGACTGATCGTGCTCTACCCCAAAGCGCTCGATCATCCTGAACACGCGTTCCACTCACACTGAACGTTGCGTCTTATTGGCTGCTCAGTTAGGTCGACGTGTGCCTCAATGCATACCCCGCCCCAGTCAACGAGTAACGCGATCAAAAACGAACGAATCGACCACAAATAAAGACCTAACGGCGCGTGGCAATCAGTGCGCGCCTTCAATAGGAGGACTTCTTCCGATGGCGTATATCTCCAAACGGAATAGACGAAAAGAAAAGGACAAGCAAACGGCGTCGGACAACCGCGCCGAGCTGATTGCGGCCGGATTCAAACGCCGCGACCTGCTCAAAATGGGATTGCTTACGAGTGCCGGTATGCTGATCCCAAAGAAAGGCCTGAGTGCACATCCCCTAAACACGCGAAGTTCGTTTGATGACGACGAACCCAACAGCCCACCAACAACCCCGTGGCAGGAACTGATGCCGCGATTACCGGTACTTCAACCTGTACCGCTGGCATCGTTGAATCCGCAGCCGACAGCCGCGCCGAATACTGCTGCCGGTGAGGCGCGGACAGTGACGCACCAGGCGTTCGCTCAGTTCCCTCCGCAACGTTACTACGAGTTGTCTGAACAACTGGGACTCGTCAACGTGGCCTTGCCGAATGAGCTTCCGGCCCAACCAATCTGGGGCTTCAATGGCATCACCCCTGGTCCATTGTTCGTGGAGCGATATGGAAACCTCGGCAGCCCCGGCAATGGATCGGTGTTGCTGCGAATCCGCAACAACCTGCCCTCGACCAACGGTGGCTTCGGCCTGCCATCGACGACCACCCACTTGCATAACGGCCATACGCCGCTCGAGAGCGACGGTTTCCCCTGCTTCTTCATGGAACGCGGCCAGTTCTACGATCATCACTATCCGAACGTCCTGGCCGGCGTTAACTCGACGCATCCCGGCACTGGCGACATTAAAGAAGCGATGGCCACGCTCTGGTATCACGACCACCGCATCGATCACACCGCCGAAAACACCTACAAAGGTCTTGCCGGCGCTTACATTCTTTTCAACGAATTTGATACTGGTGACGAGAACACAGGCTTCCGCCTGCCAAGCTTCGGCGACGGCCAAAACCCGAATACCAGTTTCGATATCTACATGGTTTTCAATGACAAAGTCTTCGACGCCCAAACTGGTTTGTTGAAGTTTGACCTGTTCAATACGGACGGAATTCTGGGCGACAAGTACCTCGTAAACGGCAAGATCAACCCCGTGTTACACGTCAGCCCCCGCCGGTATCGCTTTCGCTGGTTGAACACCGGACCGTCGCGTTTCTACCAGATGTTTGTGCTGGGACCGAACAACAGCACCAAGTCGTTCTGGCAGATCTCGACCGACGGCAACCTGATGGAACGACCGGTCCAGGTAAACAGCTCCCGTTTCTCAGTAGCCGAACGCGTCGACGTCATCGTGGATTTCACGAACGACGCCGGCAAGACGTTCTACCTCGAAAATCGTCTGGAGCAGGACGATGGTCGTGGTCCTACAGGAAACGTGCTCGGCGCCGGCCAGGGAACGAAGATCCTCAAGATCGTCGTCGACGGTCCGGTGGTGCCCGACAACAGCGTCAATCCGGCAAATATTCCGGCGGGAACGTATTTCTACGGGTTCCCCAACACAAACGACGCGCCGCGCATCACTCGCACGTTCCGGTTCGAACGCGGCAACGGTCAATGGCAGGTCAACGGCCAGCTCGTCGGCGGTTGTAACCAGGCGCCGCGGTTCAGGATTAAACGAAACTCCGTCGAGAAGTGGATCTTCCAGAACAACTCCGGCGGTTGGCAACACCCGATCCACATGCACTTCGAAGAGTTCCAGACCCTTTCGATCAACGGTAATGCCCCGGCAAACTCGGGGATTATCCAGAAAGGCCGAAAAGATGTTTTCAGGTTGGAGCACAACGCCGAAGCGGTTGTTTACTTCCGTTTCCGCGATTTCGTCGGGAGACTTCCGCTCCACTGCCACAACGTGGTCCACGAGGACCACGCGATGATGGTGCTCGGAGAGATTGACGACGTCGGCGACAACAAGACGCAACCGTAGCCGCTGCTGTGGTGTTCCCGCGCCACCCCAAGGTGACATTGGGCGCGCCGGGAAACGTGAACCTCTAACCTGAAGAAAGGAATTCTTATGACGGATTTAAAACGCAGAAGCCTGGTAGCGGCGCTGGGTGCGGCCCCGATTGCTGTACCGCTGCTTGCCCAGGCTCAAAGCACGGGGTTGGAATCCAAGTTCAAGCAAATATCGTCGCGGGAGCGAATCCGGCAACGGTACTTTCCGAACCTTATTCTGACCGACCAGGACGGGCGCAAGTTGAAGTTTTACGACGATCTCGTCAAAGACAAGATCGTTATCTTCAACATGTTCTACGCGCAATGCGAGGGCATTTGCACTCCCGTAACCAGAAACCTGGTGAGATTACAACAAGTGCTTGGCAAGCGAGTCGGCAAGGACATCTTCATGTACTCGTTTTCGCTCAAGCCGAAAGACGAC
>DASTOZ010000225.1:0-7697 GCA_035762365.1 Pyrinomonadaceae bacterium
TAAAGACTTGGCCGATTTTTATCGTCAATACCGCGCATTCAGGTATCGAAACGAGCCGCATATCAAGGAGTTCGTGCCTTTCGCGGAAATGCGTTGCAAGGAAGTTCTGGAAATCGGCTGTGGGGGCGGGGTCGACGGCTCACTATTCGCCGCCTCCGGCGCGCACTACACCGGAGTTGATCTCACCGAGCTCGCCGTCTCGGCATCCAGAAGGTATTTCGAGATCCTCGGCCTGCCGGGAGTTTTTCGAGTTGAGAACGCTGAGGAGTTAGGTTTTCATAATTCGAGCTTCGATGTTGTTTACTGTTACGGCGTGCTGCATCACACCCCAAACCCCGCCAAGATCGTTTACGAAATACACAGGGTATTGAGGCCGGGCGGTGAGGCGTACCTGATGCTGTACAACAAGCACAGTATTAATTACTTGCGAGTCCTGAGCTACATAAGGTTTATCGCCGTGTTGAAAGTTATCGCAGCCTGTAGGCACTGGGCCTCCGACCGCCAAACTGCTTTGCTGAGGGCACGCGCGGGTTTGGGAAGACGGCGCCATCAGAGCGTGTGGGCAGCCCACTATGAGAATTTTCTGCTCGAAGGCTGGAGCTACTTCAACAGTGAAAACTTCGCGCACCACTGGCCCGACGGACCTCTCTGCCCAATCGCGTACACCTATAGCAAGTCGGACGCACGCGAACTATTATCCTGTTTCGAAGGCGTGGATATGAGAGTCTCGCACCTACCCTTACGAAAATATTTATGGGGCAGGTGGCTTCCGCCAGCACTTGAGGAGTTGTTTGCATCGCGGGTGGGGTGGCATCTATTGATCCGTGCCACAAAGGCGGCGCTACCTGACAAGAGCATGCACCCACCATGCGGCAGCGTGCCTTTTGTATTCTGACATTACGCGGCATCAAGTTTGACTTTGTCACGCATTTCGGCATAGAACGTCTATCAAATTCAACAACAGAAACGAGGGGCCATCGAGAATGAAGAAGCGAATCTATGCAATCGTTTCGTTCGTAGCCGTATTCAGTTTCGCACTCGCGTGCACAACCACCCCGACCAACACAAACACGAATTCTAGCGCAGCCAACAGCGCCGTTCCGGCTGAGCTGAAGTCCGCATTTGACTCGATCACCGCAAACGACATCCTGCAACACACCAAGGCTCTGTCGGCGGACGAGTACGAAGGACGTGGTCCGGGAACAAAGGGTGAAGAGCTAAGCGTGAAGTATCTGACCGAACAGTACCAACGCCTCGGCTTGAAACCCGGCAATCCGGATGGCACGTATGTGCAGAAAGTCCCACTGGTTGGATTCACCGGTGAGCCGACGGCTTCATTCACTGCCGGCAACAAACAGATAAACCTGACGTTTCCACAAGACTACGTCGCGGTATCACGGCGGTTCGTTCCCGAATCAAAAGTTGAGAACTCGGACATGGTGTTTGTCGGTTACGGCGTCGTAGCGCCGGAGTATGGCTGGGACGACTACAAAGGACTCGACGTGCGCGGCAAGACGATCGTCATGCTGATCAACGATCCGCAAGTTCCCGATCCCGCCGACGCGTCGAAACTCGACGACAAGTTATTCAAGGGCAAGGCGATGACCTACTACGGCCGTTGGACCTATAAATACGAGGTTGCCGCGGAGAGAGGCGCCGCCGCCGCAGTGATCGTTCACGAAACCGGCCCCGCTGGTTACCCCTATGAAGTTGTTTCCGGCAGCTGGTCTCGTGAGAACTTCGATATTCAAACGCCCGACAAGAACATGAAGCGTGCCGCTGTCGAATCATGGATCACCACCGAACGCGCCAAGGAACTGTTTACCGCCAGCGGCCATGACTTCGATGCACTGAAAAAAAGTGCGCTCTCGAAAGACTTCAAGCCCGTCGCGCTGAATGCGAAAGCAAACATGACGGTCAAGAACACGTTGCGTGAGATAAACTCGAACAACGTCATCGGCAAACTCGAAGGATCTGACCCGGCGCTGAAGAACGAGTACGTCATCTACACTGCACACTGGGACCACCTCGGACGCGATCCAAAACTAACGGGCGATCAGATTTACAACGGCGCGCTCGATAACGCCTCAGGCATCGCCACGATGCTGGAGATTGCTGAAGCATTCACGAAACTCCCTACGCCTCCTAAACGATCCATTCTGTTTCTCGCGGTAACAGCCGAAGAGAAAGGGTTACTCGGCGCAAAGTATTATGCTCAGAACCCTCTGTATCCGCTGAACAAAACGCTCGCGAACATCAACAAGGATGGCGTTAACCAATGGGGCCGCACCAAAGACATTACGATGGTGGGCGACGACAACAGCACGTTGATCGACTTGTTGCGTGAAGCTGCCGCGGTACAGCGGCGCGTAGTGAAGCCCGATCCCGAGTCGGAGAAAGGCTTTTACTATCGTTCGGATCATTTCGAGTTTGCGAAACAAGGAGTTCCGGCGCTCTATACTGATGCCGGAATTAACTACGAAGGGAAAGATGAGGCTTTCAGCAAACAGAAACGCGACGAATACAACGAGAAGGATTACCACAAAGTCTCCGACGAGATTAAACCTGACTGGGATCTCACGGGAGCAGTTGACGACGCGCAGTTGCTGATGATGATCGGATATCGAGTCGCGCAAGGCGACAAGTATCCGGAATGGAAAGCAGGCTCGGAATTCAAATTGAAGCGCGACGAGATGATGAGAGGCCCTGCCTCGAGTGCTCTCACAACGCGATAAATAGGAGCGGCCGCTGGAACTAAGTCCAGCGGCCCTTTCTCTTTGCCATAACCTGTGATGATTTTTTCTCAGGGGCTGGCGCACTCACACCAGCGCGGTCCGCAACGTCCGCAGTCGGTGCAGACGCAGAAGCCGCAAACAACCGTTCCGTTACAGGTCGTAGCGCAGCAGTCTGATGCATTCGCGACTTCGACAGCCGGCAGTTTCTTTTCAGCGTCGATTACCTGCACGCTAAACGGCAGGTTGCCTCGGCTGAGTTTCGTTAAGCTCTTGTCCACCAGCAAGGTGTCTAACGCTTCCATCATCTCCCTGCCGTCTCGCTGAGCCGCTCGGAATATGCGTAGCTCGACCTGGCCATGGTCGCGCCTGTAAGGAGTGATTGCCAACTTTTCCCCGTCCTTTTCCACCTTGATTGTGCCGCCTTCGAGCTCGGTCACGTTTGCCGAGTCACCACTCGCAAACGTGAATCGAAGCTTCACGGCCTTTACCGAATCCCCATTGGCTTGCGTCAGTGGCGATGCGGGTTTGCCGTAAGACAATGCGAACATCATGAACCCAAACACAGTCAGCAGGATTGTGCCCGTGACAATACGATGGAACTTATTCATCGAAGTGCTCCTTTCGTGAGCTTGTTGTTGGGAGGGTGTTGCGACCGACACTGGAGGAATGCCGGCTGGGCTGGCGTGTGAATTAAATTGTCGGGCGCCGGTTTCCGCGTACCCTACTCTTGGTGGATTGCCATGTCAATGGAATTGTTTGTTACGAATGCGTTCGGCGGAATTGCTAAAGCACTTGTCGTAGTGTGGTGAGAAAGTGATCGGCGTCGTTCGTCGAGAAAGGCATGGGTGGGCGGATTTTTAGGACATTGTGAAATGGGCCGTCGGCGCCGAGTAGGATTGCGTGTTCGCGCATGGCGTTGACGATGCGGTGCGCTTCTTTCGTTGCTGGTTCGTCGTCTTTTATTAATTCGACGCCGAGGAAGAATCCCGAGCCGCGGATTTCACGGATTAGCTTGTGATGTTTCTGTAAGTCGCGCAGGCCGTTAAGCAGATGCTCCCCGACGGTGAGCGCGTGAGTTTGAAGTTTCTCTTGCTGCACAACTTCGAGGACAGCGAGTCCGATCGCGCACGAGACGGTGTTCCCACCGAAGGTGCTGAAGAACTCCATGCCGTTATCGAATGACGCGGCGATTTCGGGTGTTGTGATCACGGCGCCGATCGGATGGCCGTTGCCAATCGGTTTTCCGAGCACGACGATGTCGGGGACGACGCTGTAACTCTCGAAGGCCCAGAAATGCGTGCCGATGCGGCCGTAACCTGTTTGCACTTCGTCGGCAATGCAAACACCGCCCGCTCCACGAACTACATCGTAAACACGATCGAGATAATCCACCGGGAGAACGATCTGACCCGCAACGCTCGGCATCGATTCCGCGATAAAAGCGCAAAGTTTATCGATGGTCTTGATCACCTTGACTACGTGTTCCGCATCGCCGGCAGTGCGCGGGAGCGGGACTTTGTGCACCCATGACGGTGGGCCAGCGCCACCCGGGCCGTCGTGTTTGTAGGGACTGAGATCGATCAACGTCGTCGTGTTGCCGTGATAGGCATGATCGAGAACGATCATGTCGCGCGCGTTCGTATGCGCGCGTGCGAGACGGATGGCGAGCTCGTTTGCTTCGCTGCCGGAGTTCACGAAGTAGCAGACGCTCAGGGGCGAGGGTAACGTCGACGTGAGACGTTGCGCGTATTCGAGAACGAGACTGTGCAAGTATCGCGTGTTCGTGTTCAACGTCCGCATCTGGTCGTAAGCAGCTTGCACGACGTGGGGATGACAGTGGCCGACGTGCGCGACGTTGTTGTACGCGTCGAGGTGCTGACGTCCGTCCGCGTCGTAGAGATACTGCATCGAGCCGCGCACGATGTTGACGGGAGCGTCATACGCGATGCTGAGATTGCGGCCAAGCAGTCGGCGTCGTGCTTCAATTAAAGAATCAATCTGTGTCATTCCTGTTCGAACAACCGCGGCAAGGTCTCTGTTATCGCCTGCTGACTAATCCGCAGGTATTCGTTGCCCGGCCGCACGCTCTGTTGATACGCCGCGAGACAAACACTCATCGCCAATCGCAGTCGCACCAGTTTCGATAAACTTGCGCGTTCTTCCTCCATCAACGGAAACTCTTTCACATAGCCTTCAATCACTTGCGCAGACTCTTCGTCCGAAATCCTTTGCAACGCGACGTAAGCAAGCGCGATTGCGAGATTGCCGACGGTCCAGCTGTACACCATGTCGCCGAAATCGATCAGGCCAGTGATACGATCGCCTTCAACTAACACGTTGTAGTCGTTTGCATCGCCATGTATCACGCTGCAACGCAGGCGCGTGTTCATCTCGAAACGGCATCTAAGCACCAGCTCGCGCAACTTCGCGTTCTCGATCAGATCCGCGTACTGGTCGATCACGCGATTGCCATTCGCAAGGTCCCAATGAAAATCACGATGCAGCGCGGGATGATCAAAATCGGCGAGCGCGCGGTCCAACTGCCCGAGCTTGCGCCCGAAATCACGCAACAGCGACGGCGAATGCGGCGCTGCCAGCGCGAGTGGCGTTCCCGGTAAATACGTCACCAATCGAACGCAATAATCGCCTTCGCGACTTATCGTCTCCCCCGAAACATTCGGCAACGCGCGCGGGCAAAACGAAACCCGCTCCCGCAGGTGGTCCAACGCCGCATTCTGCGCCTCCAGCAAGTCCCGCGACTCCAGCGCGTTCGCCACCTTCAGCACAAACTTCTCGCCCGCCTGATCCACCAGCAGGAAATTCTGATCGCGCTCGCTCGGCAACCCGCTCGCCGTCGCTTTCAGACCAAACAACCTCTCAGCGATCTGTGTCGCGGACTCAATACTAAAACCAGGCGTGTGACTCAGTAACTGCATGCAGTGTTTTGCGCGCGGGCGAGCCCTAAACTACTTGAAAAACAGTTATAATCCCAAGTCCGTGACTCAACTAATCTCGACAATCGCCATCGCGATGGGCGCTTCGTGGGTTTCCGGCATCAATCTTTACGCCTGCGTCGGCACACTCGGTCTACTCGGACGCTTCGCTCATTTGCAACTGCCCGGTGAGCTCCAGGTGCTGACCAGTTGGTGGGTCATCGGCGTCGCGATCGGTTTGTACGTGATCGAGTTCGTCGCCGATAAGATCCCGATCGTCGACAGCACCTGGGACGTCATTCATACGTTTATTCGAGTCCCGGCCGGCGCAGTGCTCGCAGCCGGAGCATTCGGCGATTTCGATCGCGGCATTCAAGTGATCGCGCTGCTGCTCGGAGGCGGACTCGCGCTGAGTTCGCACGGCACAAAGGCTGCGACGCGCGTCGCGCTGAACGCAAGCCCCGAGCCCGTTTCAAACAGTGTCGCCAGCGTGATCGAAGACGTAATCGCGGTTGTTACCACGGTGATTTCCGTGTTCATGCCGATCTTGGTTTTCATCATCGTCGGCGTTGGTTTAGTGATATCGTTCCTGGTTTTCAAAAGCATCCGCCGCTTCTTTCAACAAGTGACGAAGACGATTCGCGGATGGTTTGCGCCAGCCACGTCTTAGCCGAAAAGGCACAAGAGACCACAGAAGGAGTTTCTGGAGGACGACTATGCTCCGGTTCGTTGCTCTGTCATTAATCACGCTTACTCTCCTGGCGTTACCCGTCTATTCGCAAGCGCCCGATCGGGTGTTGTATAAGAACCTGCGTTACCGCCTCGTTGGACCATCCCGCGGCGGGCGCGTCACGACTGTGACCGGCGTTCCTTCAAAACCACGAACGTTCTACATGGGCGTAGCCAGCGGCGGCCTCTTTCGCACTACTGACAGCGGCGCAACGTGGACGCCGCTAACCGACGGCAAAGTGCCGCTCGGATCGATCGGCTCAGTCGCGGTCGCAGAGTCCGATCCGAATGTCATCTATCTCGGCACTGGTTCCGACGGCGTCCGCAGCAATGTCTCAACCGGACGCGGCATGTACAAATCGACCGACGACGGCCAGACGTGGAACTTTATCGGCCTCTACAACGCGGGACAGATCGGTGCGGTGCGCATCCATCCAACAAATCCGGACATCGTTTGGGTGGCAGCGGGCGGAGACATCTTCAAACCGAACGAGGAACGCGGCGTTTTCAAGACTATTGACGGCGGCAAGACGTGGCGCAAAGTTTTGTTTGTCTCCAACAGTGTCGGCGCGATGGACGTCGAGGTCCAACCCGGCAATCCGAATGTTGTCTATGCCTGGATGTCGCGGCTCGAACGTAAACCATGGACCATCATCAGCGGATCACGCGAAGGCGGTTTCTACAAGAGCATTGACGGCGGCGAAACCTTCACGAACATCACGACCGGTCTGCCCAACGAACTAATCGGCAAAGCAAACCTCGCGGTCACTGCCGCCAATCCCAATCGCATTTACGCGCTGATCGAAGCGAAACCCGGCGGTGGTCTCTATCGCTCGGAAGACGCAGGACAGACGTGGGCGCTCATCAACTCGCAGGGCTCATTGATTCAGCGTCCGTTTTACTACACCACTCTCGGCGCCGATCCGTCGAACGCTGACGTCGTCTATGCCGGCGCTGAAGGCTTCTTCAAATCCACTGACGGCGGCAAGACGTTCACAGCGTTTCGCACGCCGCACGGCGACAATCACGACCTCTGGATCAACCCGAAAGACAGTCAGATCATGATCCAGTCAAACGACGGCGGCGCGAATGTTTCGACCGACGGCGGCCGTGCCTGGTCCACCCAGATGAACCAGCCGACTGCGGAGATCTACGGCGTCTGGGTCGACAACCAGTTTCCCTACAAACTCTACGGCGCGCAGCAGGACAACACGACGCTGATCATCTCGAGCCAGGCCGAGCCGTTTTCGACAACTGACTGGCGCCCGGGTCCGGGTTGTGAAACTGGTCCAATCATGCC
>DASTOZ010000226.1:0-4050 GCA_035762365.1 Pyrinomonadaceae bacterium
GGTGCAACGTGATATCGAAGAGGGAATGAAGCTGGGCATCAATGTAACGCCAACTGTATTCATCAATGGCCGTCGCGTGTCGGCAGAGTTATGACGAATCGAAAGCGAGTGTTGAAGCGGCGTTTAAGGCTCTGCCCAAAAAGAAGCACGTTAGTATGCCCATGCCTGATTAAAGTTCAAAATGCTTTTGCGCGTCATGTTTTGGCTTAGCCGCGCTGTCTCTCCAACAGCACCATCATGATGAGGCTGAGAAGTATTCGCGTCTCCTCTTCCTTACTCATCTCGGCGAGCTTTTCGATACTAAACTTGCCCTGAAAAAATGCCGGCTCTTTCTTCAGACGCATGACCGCCGTGCCGTCCTGTCGCGCAACCAAGTACTCGGGGTGAAAGACATATCCGCTGAACATCCCTACGATGGGAATCTCGCAAAACAGCGAATCAAAAACCTTGGTCCATGGGTTTGCCTCCTGAATTGTCAGCACAGGACCACCGCCATTGACGATATCGTAACGCGCCCTCCATAAAGACTTCATCCCTTTCCGCCTCACGGTACCAAGGTGGGCGCCCCTGGCATCGTTAAAGTGATAACTTGCAGAAAAGTCGATTACTCGATCAGCCTTCAGCTCGTACAAAGGAAGTTTTTGGTCCGCATCAGCGAACACGGTGACCGACTCTTTCAGCTTGAACATCTTCTGCTTCACAAAGAAATTCAAGCTTCCGGCAGCGTCGACAACAGAAAGCTTACGGGCTACCGACAGGATCTCGAAAGATAGTTGAAGTGGGTAGTTCATTCAGTTTTCTCCTGGTGGTTTTGTGAGCGGGCGTGAGAGCACAATGCGGAGCAAGCGGTGGCAGGCGTCTTGTCGATGGTGCAACAAGGTTCTCGCAAACAGCCTCGGCAATCTTAGCAAAATAGACTTGGGTTGAGGAACAAAATGTTAAAAGGAGTAGTGTCTTAGATTAAAGGTTTTTCTCTGCGGCCTCTGCGTATCCTCGGCGTCTCTGCGTTGAACGAGCCATTTAACGCAGAGACGCAGAGAGGTACGCAAAAGTTCGCAGAGATAACTACCAATTTAAGACACGGCCGTACACCGAGTTAAAAGGTGAACTATTGACACTGCGGCGGATCGGTGTTAGCAATGGCGCATTGTTAACAGAGACGCTCCTCAGGCACTAGTGAAGGTCATGCTCGATACCAATACCAGTTCCTCATTTATCCAGATCGAGCCACACAGCGTCAGGCTCCAGGCGAACTGAAAGGAGACTCACCATGCATACATTCGCACAGAACCCCAAGGGTACTCGGGAGGCCGCGTCTGGAAAATCCACGAAGCCCGGTCAATCACTGTCGAGGCAAAGCCGCAATGCATACTCCATTCTTCAGTTGCAACGCACGATTGGGAATCAAGCCGTACAGCGATTGCTAAAACCTGATGCTGAAGAGCTCGAAGCTGGTGCGGTTAGTACGCCAGGAGACAAGCACGAACAGGAGGCAGATCGTGTCGCTGTTCAAGTCATGCGAATGCCCGATTCCCAGGTGCACAGAACGACGGACCTAGAATCCTCCGAGCCTGCTGCTCCGGGCACGACGGCCGCCAGCACGTCGAGCGGATCCGGTCAAGCACTGCCAGACGCCGTCCGATCCTATTTCGAACCGCGCTTCGGTCACGATTTCGGAGACGTGCGCATACACGCGGATGCGAACGCTGCCGAGTCGGCGCGCTCCATCGACGCGCGTGCTTACACCCTGGGTAACGACATCGTGTTTGCACAAGACGAGTACAAACCGGACATGCCTTCCGGCCAGCATTTGTTGGCCCACGAACTGACCCATGTCGTACAACAGTCCGGGAACAGCGCTGCCCCTGCCTGCATTCAGCGTGCTGTGAGAGTCAACAACGGCGGCCAGCGCGTGAACGAAGCCGAATACCAGGCTGGAGGTGCTAAGGCCAACGTCGGCTCGCGTTTCCGTGTGTCTGCGCTAATCGCCGACTCAGTGAGGCGGGCCTTCGTTGACGTTGCCGAACTCGAGCAATACGCAAACGGCGGAACGGACAATATCGGCGACGTCACGACCGCCTCCGCCGGCGTCTTCTGGTATCGCCTCCCAAACAATCGAGTCACCGTCTTGGGAGAGCAGCACCAAAATCCTCGGGGCAATGTGGAAGATGTCATTCTTGGCGTGCACACGTCGCGGTTCATGTACGAACCTTTCAACGAGATCGCCCAGGTCGGCGGACTTTCGCCCGAGTTCTCCGGCACGCAGAGCCGGCTATCACAACTTAATCAACAGTATCGAGTTTCTTCCCTCGTCAATCGGCGGAGTTTCAATCCAGATTTGGAGAACATCGTCATCAAGGCGCTCACCGGCGCCCAGGTCTTTCGCAACCAGTTTCTGCCAGCCAACCCGCGAACCATGGGCGCGGCTCAACAGCAGACGTGGGGCCGACGTCCTTCAACCAGCGCCTATTCGTTTGGCGAGCGAGTTGCTCTTTACTTGACGACCGGTATTCATATTGCCCAGGACCTTGCCCAGCGTCCGCAGGGTCCGCCGACGGCCGCCGAAGCTAACCTCGTTCAAAGCGGCGATGCTCTAGCGGCGTTCTATCGCACCAACCAAGGGGTGCTCGACGGCGTCATGAGAACCAAGGATGGCGACGATCTGATCGGCATCTACGAGTTGACAGCGCCGGGCAATTTCAGTGTTCTCCCGGTTCTCGATGCTTTTTCCGTCCTGATGCATGCATACGCCTCACAGTACATTCAACGTCTGGGAGCACAGACCGGCAACGCGGCGTTGACGAGCGAGGGCCAGGCGCTCGAGCGAAATCCCGGCGCCACGCTGAGTAGTCTCAGCCCGGCTCGCGAGGAAATTATGTGGAACCGATTACAGCAGGCAATATCGGGTGGATATCTGATCGTGGGCATGGGCGATGCTCACCGCCAAAACCTCACACCGCGACTTAATGCGGCTGGAATCGCTCACGAAGAAGTTACGGCGTCGTTGCTCCGTCAGCGAACGGCCGTGAATAGCAGTTGGAGTCCATAATGACGGATCAACCGCCGCTTGACCAAAGCGACCGCATCGAGGCAATGAAGCTGTTCGAAGCCGCCCGCGACCATGCAGCGCGCGGCGACTGGGAAGAGGCAAGAAAGCTTTACGAACGCTCACTCGAGCTATGCGAGGATCCCATCGTCCTTGACGCATACCTCAAGTTCCTCGCGACTGTTGGTCCAATGTAATCCTAATGATGAATATGGATGACGCCGTGTATGCGACGATGTGGCACCCCAGGTCAGATCTTTCGTCTTCTCTTCAACACGCCGCCCATGAACCCCAGGCCCGAGATCAGCAACACGACTGTTGCCGGTTCGGGCACTTCATTCACGATCGCGAGTGAACGTGGACTGAGTCTGATACTGATCGCGTTCTGGGAGCCGAACGGGAGCGAGATTGTGCGCGACACCTGGCCTATTCCGTCTACCCGTGACGACAGGTTGGGACCACTTAGAGGAATCAACGACTCGACAGAGAACACGGACACGCCATTTACAAAGATGTCGAAGAGCACCTCTGACTCTGCTAATACACCAAACTGATCAGTCTCTACGTCCCTTATCTGACTGAGGAGACCCGTAATGGTGACGTCAACATTGCCCTGGCCGGGGCCGATGACGAGTGTGCCCGTCAAGATCGATATCGAGAAAGATGACGCCGTACAACTGCAACCTCCCACCATGGCTAAGGTAATGCCGGCTAGCGAGTTGTCTCCTGCATTGGTTGTCGTGAACGCGCTCGCAAAGGGCACAGGCGCGCCCGTTTGAGCGAAAGGAAACGTGGTCGTGGTGTTGTCTTGAGTCTGACCGAGACTGTTGCTGGCGTTTGCACGCGCGCTAACGCCCGTCGCCGTGAATACAGCAGTTCCCGCCGCCGGATTGAATTGCAGATTAGTGAAAGTTACGGAGGTGATCGCCACCGTGTCTGCATAAGCAATTGACGAAGCGCCCAGGACCAGTCCAAACATCAGGAGTCGAACAAAAACTTTGACT
>DASTOZ010000227.1:0-3057 GCA_035762365.1 Pyrinomonadaceae bacterium
TTGTTCGAACCGTACTTTTCGCGTCGCGACAGCGGCACCGGTCTCGGGCTGGCCATCGTGCAGCGCATCATCCTCGAGCACCGCGGCAAGATACGCGCCGAGAAAAATCATCCACGTGGTGCAAGGTTTGTGATCGAGCTTCCGGTCTAACACGCGCTTATGGATTCGATTCTCATAGTTGACGACGAGCGCGGCATTCGCGAGACGCTGCGCGCGGTGATGGAAGACGAGGGCTTCGTCGCGGACGCCGTATCAACGGGAGAAGAGTGTCTGAAAGCACTCGGCCGCCGCGCGTACGGCTGCATCCTGCTCGACGTGTGGCTTCCGGGCATTGACGGCCTCGAAACTCTGAAACAACTGCGCGCCGCCGGATCAGACGCCGCAGTCGTCATCATCTCCGGTCACGGCAACATCGAGACGGCCGTCCGCGCGACAAAGCTCGGCGCCTTCGACTTCATCGAAAAACCTCTCTCGATCGAAAAGACCGTGCTCACGGTTCGCAACGCCTTGCGCCAGCAACGACTCGAACTGATGAATGCCGACATGGCCGCCGCGCTCGCACGCGAGTACACGATGGTGGGCGAGTCAGTCGCGATGCGGGCCTTGCGCAAACAGATCTCGGTCGTCGCTCCGACTGACGGTCGCGTCTTGATCTACGGTGAATCAGGAACGGGAAAGGAGTTGGTGGCCCATGCGATTCACGCTGAGTCACTGCGCGCGTCCGCTCCGTTCGTCGAAGTCAATTCCGCAGCGATTCCCGAAGAGTTGATCGAGTCGGAACTCTTCGGACACGTCAAAGGCGCGTTCACGGGCGCGACCGCGGCGAAGAAGGGCAAGTTTGAGCTGGCCGACGGCGCGACGATCTTTCTCGACGAAGTCGGCGACATGAGTCCGAAGGTGCAGGCGAAAGTGTTGCGCGTACTTGAAGAGCAGCGCTTTGAGCCCGTCGGCAGCGGCACTTCGATCACCGTCGACGTCCGGCTCATCGCGGCGACAAACAAACGACTCGACGTCGAGATCGAGCAGGGAAACTTTCGCGCGGACCTCTTTTATCGCTTGAACGTAATCCCGTTCGAGTTGCCGCCGCTGCGTGAGCGTCTCGAAGACGTGCCGCTGCTGGTCGATTACTTCAACCAGCACTTCTCGCAGGCGTATGGGAAGCGGCCCAAACAGTTTCTGCCGGAAGCGATCGAAGAGATGCAGTCGTACCTTTGGCCGGGCAACGTGCGTGAATTGAGAAACACGATCGAGCGGGTCGTGATTATGCATCCTGGTCTGAAAGTTACCGCGGCGGATCTGCCTCCGCACGGTAAAGAAGAACCGCCGGCGGCATCGTTCCGATTCCCGTCCTTTAAAGAAGCGACTGAGGCTTACCATCGTGAGTTCATTCAACGGAAGCTCGAGGAAGCGGAAGGAAACGTTTCGCGCGCAGCAGAGTTGATGGGTGTCGATCGCAGTCACCTCTACCGCCGCATGCGCGCGCTCGGTATTCAGAACCGCGAGCGCACCGCTACGTAAGCGCCGCGCTTTGTACCCGCCAAATCGCCATTCATTATTCAAATCCGTGTAAAAACAGACAGGAAACTCTCGTTGACAATGCGTCTTCAAATAGCTTATCTGTAGCAATTCGCGTTCTTTGCGGCGCGAAAGAGATTGAGGTAAGGATGGATTTCACGACTAAAGAGCTGTTGAAGCGGTACGCGAAACTCGCGATCGGACAGCCGTTTTCGCCGGTATTGCTGAATATTCTCGTCACGTCGGTTTGCGACATGCGTTGTACGCACTGTTTCTTCACCGATGAACTGGACGACCGTCCGCGCAAGAAACTCCAGATGAAGACGCACGAGATCGAGCGGATCTCGGCGACTTTGGGCGGCAATCTCGGCGTCTTGATCCTGGCCGGGGGCGAACCGTTTACGCGCAAGGACCTGCCGGAAATCGCGCGCGCCTTCTACACAAACAACAGGCTCGAGTCGATCTACATCATGTCCAACGGGCAGATTCAGAAACGAATCTTCCCGGACGTCACGCGCATCCTTCAGGAGTGCCCGGACCTCAACGTCACGGTTGCCCTGGGCATCGATGGTCCGAAACACGAGCACGAGAAGATTCGTCAGAAACCCGGCTCGTGGGACATCGCCATCGACACCGCGCGCCAGCTTCAGTCGATCAAGAAAGAGTACCCGCGTCTCGACGTGCAAACGTGTACCTGTTTCATGAACTCGAACCAGGACACGATCTTCGAGTGGTACGACTTCCTGAAATACGACCTGAAGCCTGACAAAGTTAACTTCAACTACATTCGTCCGCCGTCGGCGGATCCGAAAGAGCTCGACATAGATCACTCGCGTTACGCGAAGCTGGCCCAGTTGATCGACGACGACTCGCGTCACGCCGCCATCAAGAACAACTACGGCGGCAAAGCCGGGTTCTTCAAAGCCGCGATCGACATTTACATGCACGGTCTGATCGCGAAGACGCAGGAAACGCAGACCGCGCAGATGAAATGCTACGCAGGCACGGCTGGCGGCGTTATCTACGATGAAGGCACGGTCTCCTCGTGCGAGAACCTTGCGCCGATCGGCAACCTGCGCGACTTCGACTGGAACTTTCAGAATCTCTGGCTGTCGCCGGCGATGAAGGAACGTCGCAAGAAAGCGGCTGACGGTTGTTTTTGCACGCACGAGTCGAATAGTTACTACCCGTCGCTGCCGTTCAACCCGGGGCACTTGATCCAGATCAAGAAACTCGAACGGGAGATGAAGAAAGCGCGCAAGGTGATCGACCGCGTCGATCCGCAGCCCGATGGGATAACGGCGGAAGGGTTTTAACCACAAAAGGCACAAAAAGAAGAACACAAAAGGCACGAAGAACAAAGAACCAAGTACAAAGAACCAAGTACTAAGTACCAAGTACAAAGACCAAAGACCAAGTACCAAGACCAAATCCCTTGCAGCAACCACGCATACCGAAGATCCTGATCATCTCGTCTGACACGGGCGGCGGACATCGTTCCGCGGCCGCGGCGATCGTCGCCGGTGTGCAGAAGTTTTTCGA
>DASTOZ010000228.1:0-5940 GCA_035762365.1 Pyrinomonadaceae bacterium
TCGGCACGGACGGCTGACGCCAGCAGAGCGCCGAAGAAAAGGGCTAGAACTGCGACTCTCAGTCTCATTGGTCCACTAACATACTGAAATCGACCGGCGTCTTCCATCTTTTTTCCAACGCCGGAGGGTATAAACGCCCAACCAGTATCAATCGACCAAATTTCTTTGTAACTTTTCCCGGACCCGCGTGTTTTAGGAGGCGTAGCGCAGCTTATGGCGAGCGAAGACGACGAGTTCACCATGCTGTTTCAGGATTTCTACCCTAGCCTATGCCGCTTTCTGGAGTGTTTATTGGGAGGCCGCGCGCCGTTGGCGCAGGATTTGGCACAGGAGAGCTTCCTGCAGCTTCATCGCACAGCCTGGGGAACTCTCCCGCCGGGTGAAGCGCGCTTCTGGCTCTATCGCGTCGCGCGAAACCTGGCCATCAACGAGTTTCGCAAGTCGCACACGCGTTACCGGCTCTTTGATCGAGTAGTGGAAGCGATGAGACCAGCCGCACGCAATCCCGAGCAGGAGTACGAAACGCGCGAGCGGAAGACGTTGGTGCTCGAGATGCTGCAAACGCTGCCGGAAGACCAGCGGACGGCGTTGTTGTTGAGAGAGCAGGAGCAGTTGAGCTACCGCGAGATCGGGGAAGTGATGAAGGTTTCGGAGAGCAAGGTGAAGGTCGACATTTTTCGCGCGCGCGCATCGTTGCGGGAGCGCTGGAGCAAGCGGGCCAGGACGGCTGGAGCTAGTGCAGGTTAATTATGAGTTGTAGTTTTACTGAAAAGATTTCTTCGTTGATCGACGGCGAGCTCGCGCCGGCTGAAGCGCGCGAAGTTGAGCGTCACGTGCTGATGTGTGGTGAGTGTGAGCAAGTGCGCGCTGATTTTCTCAACTTGCGCAGCGAGATCACCGGGTTTGAAGTTTCGTTGCAGCCCGCGGTTCAGAACCGCGAGCTGAAGCGGATCTTGTCACGCGGAGATCGCGTGCCCGCTCGTGGGCTGAGATGGGCCTGGGGCACGCCGGCGATTGCGTTTGCGACGTTGCTCATCATCGGCGCGATCATAGGTTTGATTTTTTATCAGACATCGACCACGAACCAGCGACAGCCACAGCAAACAGTCGCCATCGTCGCAACTCCTTCCCCGGCTCCGTCGCCCGAAGTAACTCCGGAACCAAGTAAAGACGAAAAGGCCGAGAAAGAACGGGCAACGCCAAAGCAAACCCATCAACCGTCTCAACCGAAGAAACCGCTTCAGCGCGAACCAAAACCGGGTGAACAGTTTGCTGCGATTACCGAGCCTGACGTGCCATCAACACCTGACCGCATGCGATCCGCTGACGCTGAAACGCTCACGGCGATCCATTTCGCAAAGTCGGAGAGGTTGCTCGTTTCTTTCCGTAACGTTCGTTTGAACGAGCGCGGCGCGGCGGAGCAGGTTGCTGACGAACGAAAGCGCGCGCAGCAACTCGTCTATCAAAACATGATCCTGCGGCGTCAGGCCGACGCCAACGGCGACGTGCACATCGCGTCGCTGCTCGAAAGTCTCGAACCGATTTTGTTGGACATCGCGAACCTGCCGGACAAGCCGGACAACAACAAGGTACGCACGATTCGCGAGCGTGTCGAACGCAAGAACATCGTCCCGCTCTTACAAGTCAACTCTGCGGTGCTCGCTCGCGCTCTTGATGATTGAGAAGTCTTCACCTTAGAGGCACAGGGAACATGGAGCTGCTATGTGCGTTTTTGATCACCGCTCGATCGCTGCGCCTGCTCTCGTTCTCTGTGCCTCTGCGGTGAAGCCAAAACCCATCGACAATTAAGGACAAAGAATGACCATGAAGAATTTTGTTATTACTCGTTTCCCCCTGACACTCGCAGTCGTTTTTCTCGCGCTGTTCAGTATTGGCAGCGTCTCCGGTCACAACCAGGACATCGCCAAGCTCAATCGCTTCGTGCAAGCGAAGGGCAACAGCGCGTCAATGCAGGTCTTTCGTGAAGGACGCGACTTCATCGAGGCCCAGAACTGGCAAAAGGCCGCGGAAAAATTCCACGACTTCATCCGCGTCTATCCCAAAGATAAAGATGTCGACGCCGCCCTTTACTGGTATGGCTACGCACTCGAGAAGCAGGGCCGCAAAGACGAAGCTGCCGTACCGTTAAAACGCCTGATCGATCAGTTTCAAAACTCCAGCTGGCGCCGTGAAGCGATCGCGCTGATGGTGGCAATGGGCCACACGGAACTGCCCAGGGAAGTAGCCGCCCGCGACGACTGCGAGATCAAGATTCTCGCGTTGCAGAGTCTGTACCAGGCTGACGAAGAACGCGCCATCGCAATCATCACGGACACTTTGAAAGCGAATCCCGCGTCGTGTCCGGGTCTGCAGGCGGCGGCGGTCTCGATGCTTGGCTCGCGCCCGAGCCCGCGCGCAGTGCCAATCCTGCTCGACATCGCGCGCAACAATCCCGATCAGAAACTCCGGCAAGCAGCCATCAGACGTCTCGGCGATCAGCACAACGAGCAAGTCACCGAAGAGCTGATCAAACTTTACGACGCCGATCGGACCAAAGAAATCAGAGCGCAGATACTGCGCGCGCTGATCGAAAGCCGCACGCCGCGCGGCAGTGCGAAAGTGCTTGAGATCGCACGTGCCAGCGACGATCTACAGGCACGTCTCTACGCCCTTCGTTATGTCGGCGAACTGAACGATGCAGCGTCACTCGATACGCTGATCAGCATTTACGATGCCGACAAAACAAAGGAAGTCCGATCACAAATCATCCGCGCGCTCGCCGAACGCGAGGATCCACGCGCCCGCGCGAAGCTGATGGACATCGCGCGCACCGGCGACACACCGGAGCTGCGTATCGAGGCGATTCGACGTCTCGGCGATCGCGGACGCGTCGCGATGGAAGATCTGCTCGCGCTCTACACGAACGAAACAAACCTTCAGATCAAGCAGGGACTGTTACGTGCTTTTGCCGAAAACAAAGATCCGAAAGCCCAGGCCAAGCTGTTCGACATCGCGCGAGGAAACGACCCGATGGAACTGCGCGGCTATGCGATTCGAGTGTTGGGCAACCGGGACGATGCGCAAACCACCGATCAACTCGTTGCCATGTACGATTCGGAGCAGAACCCGCAGGTCAAGACAGCGCTGCTGCGCGCTTTCGGCGACTCGCAACAGAAGAGCGCCGTGCGGAAGTTGATGATGATTGCGCGCAACGATCCGTCTGTCGAGATGCGCAAGATGGCAGTTCGCTACCTGGGCCAAAGCAAGGATCCCGAAGCCATGAAGTTCCTTGAAGATTTGCTTAAGTAGGAGTCACCCCATGCCTTTTTCAAAGCTGATCTTTTCACTGACGTTGTCCGTGTTGTCTGTGTTCGCAGTGGCCGCGATTGCGTGTGCTAATCACACTCCGGATCTGACGCCGAGTGCGGAAGCACGCGACAATCTACAGACGCAGCCTCAGACGCAGTCGAGTGCCACTACCGTGCAGAGCTTCACGCCGGTCGATGGCGCCGATCTCATGTCGAAGCTCAACGCGGCGCAAGCGCGCGGACGCACCGGGCAGACGCCGTACTGGTCTGCTTACACGTTCGACGTGCGGCCGGGCGTCGCGGTCGATCCCGAGGTGCGCGACTTCAACGGATCGATTCACACGATTGGCGATTCATCTGTCTTCGTCGGCACGACGTCCTCCGGACTGACGGTGGAGACGCGCAATCTCGCGATCTTTCTGTTGCGCGATCCGTCAGCAAACCAGATCACGCGCATGGAGGTTTACAACCTCGAACGGAAGCGCGAGTACAGCAGCTATCCGGTTTACTGGATGGGGCGCGCCAACAACGAAGAGAGTCTGAACTACCTGCGCGCACTCGCCGGTGCGTCGCCGCTCGATCGGCTCGGCGAGCGTGCGGTGCTGGGCATTTCGTTGCACGACGACGCGCGTGTTGGTGGCATGCTCAAGAACTTCATCACGAGCTCGCCAAATCAACAGGTCCGCGCTTCGTCGATTTACTGGCTCGGACAAGTCGGCGGCGAGCAGAACTTCCTCGCGACGCTCGTGCGCAGCGAGACGGAAGACAAGAAACTGCGGCGTTCAGCGGCGCATGCGATCGGCCAGGCCAGAGAGCGCGGCGCGGTCGCATTGCTTGCCAGTTTGTACGAGTCTGTGAAAGACGTCGAAGTGCGACGAAGCATCATCTCGGCGGTCGGCAACAGCATTCACGAACAACAGCCCGCGTTTAATTTTCTGCTCGCGGTTGCAAAGAACGATCCGGATTGGGAGTCGCGTCGGACTGCTGTGCGGCGGATGGGACAATTCCAACGTGAAGACGCCGTCGACGAGTTGATGAAGATTTACGCGAACGACGCGCAGCTCGACGTCAAACGCAACGCGTTGCGAGCGCTGGCCGAAACGAAGAGCCCGCGAGCGCAGGCGCGGTTGATGGAAGTTGCGCGCAGCGATGCGAATCCGGAGTTGCGCAAGCAAGCGATACGCGTGCTTAGCGAACGTGGAGAAGCGGCCGTCGACGATCTGCTGAAGTTGTATGACTCGGAACAATCGCCGGACGTGAAGCGCTCGGTGTTGCAGTCGTTGTCCGAGACGAAGAGCGCGCGGGTCGAGGACAAGTTGTTCGAGGTCGCCAAGAGTAACGAAGCCGTCGACGTGAAGCGTCAGGCGATCCGCTTGCTCGGCGAGCGTGTTGGGAAACGCAGTTTCGAGTTTCTAAGTCAGACTGCGCAGAGCAACGATGCAAACGTGGAGGTTCAGGTGCAGGCTGTGCGGGCGATCAGCGAACGACGCTCGGAGGAATCCGTGCCGCTGCTGATCAAGATTGCGCGCACGCATCCGAACCAGCAGGTGCGCAAGCAAGCGATCCGTTCGTTGGGTGAGTCAGGCGATCCACGCGCGGTCGAGTTCTTCCGCGAAGTGCTGACTAAGTAAGTAACCACAAGAGGCACAAACCAAGCCCACAAAAGGCACAAAGAAGAACTAACCAGGAAAGGCTAAGATCTTTTTTCCGCTCTGTTCCTGGGTTCTTGTTTGTGCCTTTTGTGTTACTTACTCGATCGCCGCCAGAATCTTCTTCCACCTGGCCCACGCTTCGTCGCGCGCTTTCTTGTTCGCTTTCCACTGCGTCAACGACTTTTGATAATCAGCGGCAGCCTTGTCGTCGGCTTCTTTCTCGCCCTTCGGTTGCGGCGCGACTGGTTCGGGCGCGTCACCCGCGCGCATGAACCCGTGTCCGGCGCCTTCGTACGTCACTTGATCGAACGTCTTTTTCAGCTCAGTCATTGCCGCGGCGGTCGCGGGCAGCGTGGCGTTGATGCGCGCGTCGTTGCCGGCGTAGAAACCGTAAACCGGCGCCTGGATCTTCGCCAACGCAGTCTTGTCGGGTTGCCATGGATCCTGTCCCTGGCCCGTTGAAGACGGCGCCGATCCGTAGAAAACAAAAGCAGCTTTGATGTTCGGGTTGTTCGTCGCGTAGCGGAACGTTTGACTGCCACCCCAGCAATATCCCGCGACAACCACTTTCCCATTCGACGCCGGAAGCTTCGCAACGTACGCAGCGACAGCATTCAAGTCGGCGGTGATCTGGTCCGGCGGAAGATCACGAATCGCCTGGCCCACTCCATTGCCGAGTGAGCTGGTGCCACCGCCGTTCGGCCCCATACCCGACAGCAGATCCGGCGCGATGGCGACGTAACCTGCTTCGGCCAGTTGATCCGTCAAACTTTGCACCCAGTCCGTCATGCCGAAGATCTCGTGAATGACGACGACGGCCGTAGCTTTGTTCTTCACTTCCGGATAGACGACAAAACTGTTCACTTCACGCGCACCGTTCTTGACCTTCACCCACTCCTGATGGCGCGACGATTTGGCCAGACGCTGCCTGGCCCATTCCTGCGTCTCCGTCGTATCTGTCGCCGGCGAGGCACTCGCGT
>DASTOZ010000229.1:0-5136 GCA_035762365.1 Pyrinomonadaceae bacterium
TTCTCGAAGACACCAAAGACGGCGTGCGTTGGAAGCGCGGCAAGTAATCATCATGGCGGAAGTTCGACTCGAAACCGATCGTCTGATCATGCGCCCGTGGCGACTTGAAGATTTCGAGGCCTATTCGCAAATCTGTTCCGATCCGGAGGTGATGCGCTTCCTTGGCGGCAAGACGTTGGATCGAATGGAAGCGTGGCGGCACATGGCGTTCATGGTGGGCCATTGGCAACTGCTCGGCTTTGGGCCATGGGCGATCGAGGAGAAAGCGACTGGCGAGTTCATCGGACGCGTTGGCTTTTTGCATCCGGAAGGGTGGCCCGGGTTCGAACTGGGCTGGACGCTCTCGCGTAAGGTCTGGGGTCGCGGTTATGCGACTGAGGCCGCACGACGCGCGCTGGCTTACGCGTTCGACGAGCTCGATAAAGATCACGTCATCAGCTTGATCGATCCGCAGAACACAAACTCAATCAGAGTCGCCGAACATCTCGGCGAAAAAGTTGAAGGCAAGACTGAATTGCTTGGTCGCGAAGTCTTAATCTATGGAATCGACCGACCAGTCAACTCCAGAAGCTAAGCTGATCAATATCCTGCAACTCGCTTACTCCGGCGAGCTGGCCGCCGGTTATGCCTATCGCGGTCACTGGCACTCACTCAGGGACCGCGAGGATCGCGCCCGCGTAAAACAGATCGAAGAAGAAGAATGGCGCCATCGCGAACTGGTCGGCGAGATGCTGCGCGGACTCGGTGCTGGATCAAACAAACGGCGCGAATTACGGGCGACGCTGGTGGGACGAACGCTTGGCTTCTTGTGTCATGTCACGGGCTGGTTTGCGCCGATGTACGGCGCGGGGCGGCTCGAGAGTCGAAACATCGTCGAATATGAAACAGCGGCTCGTTACGCGCGCGAGTGTGGTCGAACTGATCTGATCGATTGCTTGCTCACGATGGCGGAAGTCGAGTGGGAGCACGAACGATATTTTCGTTCGTGTGTGTTGCGTCACCGCTGGTCCAAACGCTTTACCATCTGGCCCGAGCCTCCGCCAAAGGAAAGTATTAGAAACCACAGATGACACGAATACTTTCAATTCTCTTACTGCTACTGCTGCCTCTTTCGTTATCAGCGCAACAACCAAACAAGAAGAAGCTCGCCGCGGAAGTAAAGGCCGAGTTCATGCACGCCTGGAACGGGTACAAGAAATACGCGTGGGGCCACGACGATCTGAAACCTCTCTCGAAGACGCATCACGACTGGTACGCGCAGCCGCTGCTGATGACACCCATCGACTCGCTCGACACGATGATTATCATGGCCCTCAACGAAGAGGCCGCCGCAACGCGCGCCTACATTCTGGACAATCTGTCGTTCGACAAAGACATCGACGTTCAGAACTTCGAGATCACGATCAGGATTCTTGGCGGTCTGGTTACGAACTATCAACTCACCGGCGACAAGCGTTTCCTGAGTCTCGCCGAAGACCTGGGCCGACGACTTCTGCCGGTGTTCGAATCGCCGACGGGAATGCCTTATCGCTACGTGAATCTCAAGACGGGAAAAGTGCGCAATCCGGTGAGTAATCCGGCGGAAACGGGAACTCTGCTGCTCGAGTTTGGCGCGCTGAGTAAATTGACCGGCAATCCTGTCTATTACGACAAAGCGAAGCGCGCGCTGGTCGAAACTTACAATCGTCGTTCGAAGATCGGACTGGTGGGCGAGTGGATCAACGTCGAGACGGGCGAGTGGACCAATCCCGACAGTCACATCAGCGGTGCGATCGACAGTTATTACGAGTACCTGCTGAAGTGCTCGGTGCTGTTTGGCGATCCGGATTGCAAGCGGATGTGGACCGACAGCATCACCGCGATTAACAAGCACTTCGCCGACGAGCTCAAAACCGAGAACGGCGTCGAGCTTTGGTATGGACATGCGAACATGAACACGGGCGCCCGCACTGATTCGACGTACGGCGCGCTCGATGCCTTCTTTCCCGCTGTGCTCGCGATGTCCGGCGACCTGGCGCGCGCAAAGCGTTTGCAGGATTCGTCGTTTGCGATGTGGCAACAACAGGGCATCGAGCCCGAGGTGTTTGACTATCGCACGAAGACGATCAAGGCCGCGGGTTATCCATTGCGGCCCGAGATCGTCGAATCAACTTACTATCTCTATCACTACACGAAAGACCCGAAATACCTGCGCATGGGTGAGCAGTTGTGGCGAGACTTCGTGAAGCATTGCCGCAGCGATGCCGGGTATGCGGCGCTGAAGAGCGTGGTGACGAAAGAGAAGTCTGACTCGATGCAGAGTTTCTTGTTCGCGGAGACGTTCAAGTATTTCTACCTGCTGTTCGCGCCTCCCGAGACGCTCGATTTCAAGAACGTGGTCTTCAACACCGAGGCGCATCCCATCCGCCGCACCTGGCGGATCAGTTGATCTTCCCCTATCGGCCTAATCGGGTGTAATCTGTGCCGAAATGAAAGTACTCTTCCTTACCGTTCTGCTTGCTCTGATGCCTGTTCTTCAACAACAGCAGCAACCGGTCGTGGAACGTGAAAATCCGGATCTGCTCGTAGTGAAGTTCAATTGGACCAAGATTCGCCTCAATGGCGATCTCATCCACAGCGCCTCGGATCCGGGCCCCGCGATGAACGAACCGGTGCGAATCAAACCACCGGAACCAAAAAACGAATCGCAGGAGGCGAAGAACAGAAGAGACATGAACGAGCGGCGCGCGGAGATGAGTATGACCGTCGCAGCCGCCAAATCATCGCAGCAAAGGGACCCCGATCGATACGTGCTTCAACTCGAGGTCAAGAACGTCGGCGCGAACGTGATCAAGAGCATGGTGTGGGAATACCAACCGTCCCCCAAAGCTGCCGAGTACGATTTAAAGCAATACGTCTGCGCGTTCAAAGCCAAACCGAACGAGACTAAGAAGTTTGAGCTGGTAAGCGAATACAACCCGGTGAAGGTAATTCAGGCAGACGTCGAAACTGGTAAGCCAAAGGACGGGAAGGTCGTAATCAACCGGATCGAATACGCGGATGGATCGGTTTGGAAGCGGAAGGGATGGTCGATACTCATCCCTACCGAAATGATGAAGGGCCTGGGCCATGGCCAGTGCTTGATGTTCTAACGAAGGTCTTAGGCCTTAGGTCTTGGGACTTTGGTCTAACCAAGACCTAAGCCCAAAGTCCCAAGACCTGGATTCCTACTTGTAGTCCACTCCCAAATTCTCAAACAGAAACGCATAGATGTCTCGCGTCTGCTCAATCGCCTTGGTCGTGTTGCTCGCGCCGTGCGCTGACTTCGTGTCGATGCGAATCAGCACTGGCTGGTCGCCGCCCTGCCCTGCTTGCAACGCGGCCGCATATTTGTAGTTGTGGGCCGGCACTACCCGATCGTCGTGATCGGCAGTCGTGATCAAGGTCGCCGGATACTTCGCGCCTTGCTTGATGTTGTGGATCGGCGAGTAGGCATACAGCGCCTGGAACTCCTCGATGTTCGCTTCGCTTGAACCGTAGTCAGCGATCCAGTTCCAACCGATCGTGAACTTCTGGAAGCGCAGCATGTCCATCACGCCTGCCTGCTCGATGACCGCGCGGAACAGTTCGGGACGCTGGTTCGCTACCGCGCCAACAAGCAAGCCGCCATTCGACGCGCCTTGAATCGCGAGCCGGTTTGGCGACGTGTACTTGTTCGCGATCAACCACTCGGCTGCCGCGATGAAATCGTCGAACACGTTCTGCTTTTTCAGTTTCGTTCCCGCTTCGTGCCACTTCTCGCCGTACTCACCGCCGCCACGCATGTTTGCTGACGCATAGACCACGCCCTGTTCGAGCAAGGCCATGCGAGTCGAGCTGAACCCGGGTGCAGTCACGACGTTGAAGCCGCCGTAGCCGTAAAGCAACGTCGGATTGTTTCCGTCGAGTTTCAGGCCTTTCTTGTAGACGAGGAACAAGGGCACGCGCGTGCCGTCTTTGCTGTTGTAAAAGACCTGTTTCGTTTCGTAGTTGTCTGGATTGAAACCCGGAATGTCGACCTTGCGGAACACGGTCGATTTCTTCGTCGCGATGTCGTACTTGTAGATCGTTGGCGGGAAGTTGAACGAGGTGAAGCTGTAGAACACGTACTTGTCGTCGTTCAGTCCACCGAAACCACCGGCGCTGCCGATGCCCGGCAGTTGGATCTCATTTTCGAACTTGCCCGTGAGATCGAAAACGTAGGCGCGAGTCGCGACATCTTTGCGCCACGAAGCGAAAAGTTTTCCACCGGCGGTGCCGACGCTCTGCAATGGCTCCGTTCTTTCGGGCAGAACGTCTTTCCAATACTTCTCCTCGGGCTGCCACAAATCGATGAGCACCACACGTCCGTTCGGCGCATTCTTGTTTGTACGGACCAACAGCTTGTCGCCGACGTTGTCGATGACACCGAAACTGTCGTCGCCTATTTCAGCGACGATGGGCTGGAACTTCGGATCGTTTGATTTCAGGTTTCTGTAGTAGAGCGAGTTTCCTTTCTTGCCCTTGCCGCGTTCGGAGATCGAGAGGACCGCGAAGCGCTCGTCTTCAGTCGTGCCGACGCCTTGAAAACGCTGCGGATGTTCTTTGTCTTCATAGACCAGCACGTCGGCGGACTGCGGCGTGCCGACCTTGTGGAAGTAGACCGTTTGAAACTCGTTCTTGCTCGTGAGTTCCTTGCCCTTTTCGGGTTCGGGATAGCGGCTGTAGTAGAAGCCGTCGCCGTGCCAGGAAACGCCTGAGTTCTTGATCCATTTGATTTCGTCGGCGAGGTTCTTGCGCGTGGCGACTTCCATCACGCTCATCGCGGTCCAATCAGAGCCGCCGGTCGAGATGCCGTACGCGAGATACTTGCCGTCTTTGGATAATGAGAACGTGCTCAGAACGGAGGTGCCGTCGGCGGAGAACTTATTCGGATCGAGAAAGACTTCCGGCTTGCCGTTCACGCCTTTCTGAATGTAGTAGACGCTCTGGTTTTGCAGGCCGTCGTTCTTCGTGAAGAAGTAGGTGTCGCCACGGCGGAACGGCGCCGAGATGCGCGGGTAGTTGTAAAGCTCGGTCAAGCGCGCTTTGAGTCTTTCGCGATACGGAATCCTGTCGAGATACGCGAAGGTGACTTTG
>DASTOZ010000230.1:0-2577 GCA_035762365.1 Pyrinomonadaceae bacterium
GCGCGCAACTCATCGCGGCCACGTCAGACGATTCATTCAGTTTCACTCACGACAAGATTCGCGAGGTCTTGTACGAAGAGATCAACCCCATCCGCCGCCGTCGTCTGCATCGTCACGTCGCGGAAGGCATCGAACGAAACCGCGACAAGTTTGTCTGCACGGTCGAGAAGCTGGCCCATCACTACATCCAGGCCGGCGATCACGAACGCGGGTTGCAGTATGCGAAACAAGCAGCCGCCGAAGCGCAACGCGTGTTTGCTTTCGATGAAGCGATCGCGGCGTACGGACGCGCGCGCGATTGCGCGGAAGCGCTGGGTCTCGTCGCCGAGCAGCTCGAACAGGAAGAAGCGATCGGCGAGGTCTACATGCTGCACGGCGAAACGGTCCTGGCCGGCGAACATTTTCAACGCGCGCTCGATCTCGCCACCGATCAGACAACGCGCGTGCGGCTGCAATGCCAGGTCGCCGCTTCGCTCGTCACTACCGGCGACGAACGAGGTCTTGAATGCTTGGGCGAGGCGTTGGAAGTACTCGATCCCGCCACCAATCCGATCGAGACGGCGAACGCCCTGTCCACGCAGGCGCGCTTTCATCACCTGGCGGGTCGTCACAAGAAAGCGATCGAGATCCTGCTACGCGCCACCGAACTCGTGGCGCCAACCGTCGAGAACAACGAGGTCTGCACGTTCGCTGCGCCGATCATCTCGCAGACTTACGCCTACATGGCCGGCGCCTATCAACACTACGGGCTTTACGACGAATCCAATAGTTGGGCCAGGCGAGCAGTTCAATTCGGGGAGAAACACAAAGTTCTGTACGCTGAAGCGGCGGGTTACGAGTTTCTTGGCGAGAACGCGATTCACTCCGGCAATTTCAAAGAGGGACTCGAATACGCGGCCCGCGAGATCGAAATCGCGGAACGACTTCATTCTCGCGAACGGCGCGCCTGGGCCCAGCTTGTTGTCGCGCAGTGCTCTAATTTCCTGGGTGAGACTGAACGCGCCGAGCAGGAGTTTCTCTCAGGGATAGCGCTCGGGGAAGCGATTGGCGAGTTTCGGGTGTTGATGTTGCTGCGATCGAACCTCGCCGTCGTACAAGCCAAACTTGGTCGCCACGACGAAGCGCTGAAGACTGTCCGCGAAAGTCTGCAACGCTCGTCGCCGAAATTGCTTTACACGCATTTCGACTCGCTTCGCTGCCTGGCGGAGGTCCATCGTCACCGCGACGAATGGGGCGAAGCCGAACAGGTCTGCCAACAAGCTGATGAATTGGTGTCACCGACGGAGTCGCGCGTCAGCCGGCTCTGGCTTGGACCACTGCACATGGACGTTCTGCTGGCCCAGGACAAACGCGACGAAGCCCGCGAGAAGTTGACCGCTTACGAAGCACTGGTCGCGGATTGCCAGTCTCCTCGCTTCACCGCCGAAGCAGCTCGCCTCAAGTCCGTTTTCTTCTCGTAACTGCTGTCACGCGATTGTTCGAGAGTCGCTAGACTTTCGCAACCAACAATGGTCCAACGAGGACCAGAATCTACCATCCCTCCAAGTCGACCCGATAAAGAGATTTCAAAAACGTTTTTCTACCGATCCCCGCTGGCGCGAGACACGCGTAAAAAAGGGATTTCAGAAGATTAGGTTCACCGGGGAGAAGGCCGTAACGGGATTGAGTAGTCCCCCGCCAGGCAAAGACGCAGAGAACACGGTGGTGTGTGTCACGCTCTTTGCGTCTTTGCACCCTTGCTATTCAAAGAACAACGCTAGTTTCGCGTGCTTACGGCGCCGCCGTTCTTCAAGTAGCGATCGATAAAATCGAGTATCGCTTTGTAGGCGCGGATCTCGTTGGCCTTCTTCGTGAATCCGTGGCCTTCGTTGTCGAACAACACGTATTCGACCACGCCGTTTCGCTTCTTGATGTTCTCGACGATCTCGTCTGACTCGGGTTTGATGACGCGCGGATCGTTCGCGCCCTGCAACACGATCAACGGCTTCACGATCTTGTCCGCGTGAAACAGCGGCGACACGGCGCGCAGGTTCTCGAGATCAGTTTCCGGATTGCCGATCTCCTTGTACAGCGACTTGCGGAACGATTCCCAGTACGGCGGGATCGACTGCAACGTCCGCACCCAATTCGACACGCCAAACAGATCGACGCCGACTGCAAACTCCTCAGGTTTGAACGCCAGCGCCGCCAGCACCATGTAACCGCCGTACGATCCGCCGGCAATCCCGATCTTCTTTTCGTCAACGTAGCCGAGCGTCGCCAGATACTTCTTCGCCTCGACACAATCCCACAGCGGTTCGCGTCCGTGCTTGCCGTCGTCAGCCGCAAAGAACGTCTTGCCATAACCACTCGAGCCGCGATTGTTGACGCCCAAAACGACGTAACCATGATTGACGAGATACTGCGTCAGCGGACTGTAACCGACACGCGTTTGTCCGCCTGGCCCACCGTGAATCAACAACAACGCCGGCGCTTTGTGTTCCGCGCTCGCGTTCTTCGGCTTGTACAGAATCGATGGGCTCTCCATTCCGTCAAAGGATTTGTAACGAATGACGTGCGATTCGACGAGGTCGTCGG
>DASTOZ010000231.1:0-2408 GCA_035762365.1 Pyrinomonadaceae bacterium
CTGAACTGGGACAATCTCAACGCCGGCCGAAAACTCGACGCGAAATAGCCTACCCATCAGGAAAACCCGGATTGCACGACTCCCTTGAGAGTTGTGTAATCCGTGGTCCAGGCTCGCCCCGCCTGCAAAAACTTGTTGCACACTGTTGGTCCAATTCGGTATTTTGAAATTCGGGTCTCCCCAGCCCGGAATTCTTCACCGCCAGAAGTCCGATGTAACCACGATGACTCCAAGAAAATCGAGTTTTTTGCTGGCACGTGCGGGTGCGCTCGCTGCAATTGTGTTTTTTTGCACCGTCGGGGCGAACGCGCAAAATCTCAACTCGTTCAGTCTTGCCGATTTTGAAGCGATCGGCGACGGCGCCGCCGACGATGGTCCGGCTTTGCAGCGGGCGCTGGACGCTGTAGCAGAGGCTGGCGGCGGCACGCTTTTCATTCCCGCCGGTCTTTATAAGATACAGACGCCCGTCGTCAGAGACTTTGGCGGCGCGAGCGTGACGATCCAGGGTGTCCCATCCGACACGATGCCTGCCCCGCCGACAGCGAGCGGCGATCAGTTGGCGCTCAGCCTTGGTCTCGCGTCGGAATTCATTCCCGCTACCGGTGCGAGCGCCAGCGCGATCACGCTAACCAACATCGATGAACTGACAGTCGAGCACCTCGCCTTCACCGGTATCGAATCGAGCGTTACCGACGCTTTCATCACGCTGTTCATGACTGACGTCAACCACGCGACCGTTCGTCACAACGAGTTCTACGGTCTCGCCACGTTTGGCACGATACCGGGACTCGGCGGCGGCAACATCATTCGCGCCGTGCGCAGCGAACTCTCGATCGAGAGCACTGTGTTTCTAGGTTGTGCGGCAAACAGTGGCGCCTACGCGCCAATCGTCGACAACCACGAATGGAAGAGATTCAGCATCTCGAACTCGATCTTCGTCGACTACGGTATACGTTCCTACTTCGGGAAGATGGGACTGGGTGCGCCGATATCGTGGATCAACTTTGGCTCGGTCGCGCCACGAACGCCGGAATCTTCACGCCGCGAGGTTGTCATTCGTGACACCTTCCTGGACGAAGGTGGTTGGATCGGCATTACGGCTTTTCCACATCTTTGGGGCTCACCCGCGGACCCGTTCGACCTGGTTTACATCTCGGGACTCAAGATGAACGTCTCGAACCTCGGCACCGCCGGTAATCAGTTTTACGACGTTAAGAACATCCTGATCGAGAATTCGCATTACGGCTGGAGTCACAACACGGGCGCCGCGATCGATATCATTCGATCGTCACACGCGATACTCGATGGCCTCACGTGTATCGCAGAAGCAGATCGTATTCGTGCAGACAATCGCACAGAACGGCTTACGGTCATCAATTCGGTCTATCGCGAAGTCGCTTCCGAGGCGCAGACTACAACGGAAATGCAGACGGAACCCGAGGACGATCCGGTGCAATACGTGCGCCAGCAGTTTCTTTCCATCCTTGGCAAACAACCCGAGCCGGCTGCTCACTTTTATTGGTCCGATCTGCTGATCAGGTGTGGAAGCAATAGCGATTGCCTGAATCAACAGCGAGCGGCATTGACGGAGTATCTCGAAAGCAATCCACAAACCAGCTTCTCGATCTCGGGCAATGTGCTGGACGAAAACAGTGATCCGCTTCCGGGCGTGACTATCACCTTGAGTGGCTCGCAGTCGGCAGTCGCGGTTACCGACGCGCTTGGCAACTTCCGTTTCTCGAACCTGCCGACAGCCGGCACTTACACAGTTACGGCGAGCAAGCGTCACTACACTTTCACAAACCCGAGTAAGACGTTCGTTCGTCCGGCGAGCAACGTCGAGGCGCTTTTCGTCGCCAGCTTGCAGCGTCACACAATCTCCGGATGGGTCGCGAACAGCAACGGCACTGGCATACCGGGCGTGAAAGTCAACCTGGTCGAGTTACAAACGGTCACCGCGACAACCGACGCCGACGGTAATTATTCGTTTCCGAATGTACCTGCCGGGCAGAACTACTTGATCGCGCCGGTGGTGAAAGACTTCTTTGTGTTCACTCCCGCGAGCAAGGTCGTTGACGACTTGTCAGAAAATACAACTGCCAATTTCTTCGCAAATTTACGGCCGGAACTGATCACGCTGGACCACTCCGATATCGCGCTTGTGTTTGATTCTGTAAGCTTCGTCACGCAGCCGTTTTCGATTTTTACTCCGCTGGATTTCGGCGACGATGACATGGCGCGCGTGGTGGTGTTTGCGAAGAACCTCGAAAAGGTAAAGAGCGCATCGGAACTAAAAGTGTATGCGGAAGACGCGAATCATCTGGTCTATGCACTCCCGGTTGAATTCGTCGGCAGCGTTCCGGGTCAGAGCTGGTTGAAACAGGTCAATATCAGGACCCTGCCCGGCA
>DASTOZ010000232.1:0-2425 GCA_035762365.1 Pyrinomonadaceae bacterium
CGAGTCGCGGCGAAGCCGTTGCGCCGCGAGTCTGGTTGGTTTGGACGTGATTATGCGGAAGCGCTGATCGACGTCGGCGTGCCGGTGATCGCACACGAAGTGGGCCAGTGGGCGGCGTATCCCGATTTGGAAGTGGGCAAGAAACTAAAAGGCTATCTACAGCCGTCGAACTACGACATCTTTCGCGACTCGTTGAAGGCCCACGGCCTGCTCGAAAAAAACAAAGAGTTCGTTTACAACTCCGGGAAATTTCAACTCAACGCATATAAAGAGGAGATCGAAGCCAATCTGCGCACGCCCGGTCTCAGCGGATATCAATTGCTTGACCTGCGCGACTACCTGGGCCAGGGCACTGCCTTCGTCGGAATGCTCGATGCGCTTTGGGAGTCAAAGCCTTACGTCTCACCCGATGACTTCAAGAAGTTTTCAAATGCGACGGTACCGTTGGCGCGCATGCGGCAGCGGGTTTTCACGCAGGCCGAGACGTTGGACGTCGATCTCGAGCTGGCGCACTACGGACCGGAACCGATCGAGAAGTGCGTCGCTCTTTGGAAGATTTCGGGCACGACCTTCAAGGGAGAATTTGAAGCGCGGACCGTCCCGATCGGCAAGAACTTTCCGCTGGGAAGAGTGACTCTCGATCTGTTCAAGCTTGGCGGCATCGGAGAATTCAAGCTGCAGGTCACCGTCGCGCCTGAATCACTACTCAATCCGGTGACTCGTACGATCATCGAAGGACCAAAAGCGATTCGCGGTGTGACGTACTTTGAAAATGAATGGAACTTCTGGGTGTATCCCGCCGGCGATCCCGAGGAATACGCGTCGCGCAACATTGCGCCGGGAGTCGATCCGGACAACGACTGCCCGCAGTCGCGTGATCCGAAGGTTTTGGTCACCACCTCGTGGGACGAGGCTGAACCTGCATTGGCTGCGGGTGGTCGCGTGTTGTTGGTCGCTCGCGACCTCGACTGGAACAGCCCACCGCTCGACATGTCGCCGATCTTCTGGAACCGCCAAATGACTCCAGCCTGGAGTCGCATGTTGGGTTTTTGGATCGACAGGCCAATCACCGAAACAAAAAGCGCCATGCTGGCGGGATTTTCCACGAGTACGCATTTCGACTGGCAGTGGGCGCAGATCATTCAGAATGTGCGCGCCGTCAACCTCGATCGACTGCCGCAGGAAATCGAGCCTGTGGTCTGGGGCATCGATGATTGGAACCGCAATTACAAGCTCGGCCTTCTTTTTGAAGCCGCTGTCGGTGAAGGTAGGTTGATCGTTTCGGCGTTCGACGTCGCAAGCGCTTCCAGTACTAATCCCGTTGCGCGTCAACTTCGGTTCGCTTTGCTCAAGTATGCTCGCAGCGATTGTTTTCGACCGAAGGTCTACGTGTCGCCTGAGCAGATGCGCAGCTTGTTTTTCGAAACGCGCGTCATGCGCCGGCTTGGCGCCGTTGCCGAGATCAATGGCGCGCCGGCTGGTTCGACGATCGATGGCGACCCGAATACATTCGTTCTGGTAGGCAGCCAGGACGACCCGATTCGCGAGCAAGCGGATCTGAAGATCACGTTCAGTGCGCCGGTCGATATGGCGGGAGTGGTGTTGATGTCACGGCAGAACCATCGCGAACACGAAGGCGAGATTCGCGGGTATCTGCTGCAAGTGAGTGACGATGGCGAGGACTGGCGTGAAGTTGCGCGCGGCGAATTGTTGTCGACGTTTGCGCCGCAGCGGATTGAATTTTTGCACAGCGTCACCGCTCGTTATCTAAAACTCATCTCCCTCTCCGGCTTCGGCGTCGACAAGACGACGTCGCTGGCCGAGTTGGCCATCATCCAGCCCGGACTGAAAGTCAAAAACGCGACCGCCCCGCCTGAGAAACACAAACCGAAAACACCTCCACGTCCCTAGTTCAGCATCGAATTAACCGAGGGGAGAACATGAGCAGCATTCAAAAGAATTTCCCAAGTTCGAGGGCGTTGGCGGCGACAGGCATCCTGTTGCTGCTGGCCCTAACGGGCGTTATCACCTCCGCGCAAAAACCCGTCACGCCGCCGCCGATCAAGAATTTCGGCAAAGTTAACGACAACTACTTTCGCGGATCACAACCGACGCAGGTTCAAATGGCGGTGTTGAAAGGGATGGGCGTGAAAACGATCGTCGACTTGCGAAAGGACTACGTGCCGGGAGCCCGCGAATGGGCGAAAGAACTCGGTCTGAACTACTTCAACATTCCGCTTTTACCCGGCCGGGCGGCTACGAAGGAACAGACCGAATACTTCCTCAGTCTCGTTAACGATGCTGCTAACGCTCCTGTTTACGTTCATTGCAAAGGCGGCCGTCATCGCACCGGAGCGCTGACCGGCGTTTACCGAATCTCTCACGACGGCTGGACGGCTGAGCAAGCGTTTGAGGAGATGAAGAA
>DASTOZ010000233.1:0-2836 GCA_035762365.1 Pyrinomonadaceae bacterium
TATCTCTCGACGTTCCAACTGCTCGGCGGACTCGGTCTCGCGCTCGGCACGCTCGGAATGGCCGCCGTCCTGTTGCGAAATGTTCTCGAACGTCGCCGGGAACTGGCCCTGATGCGCGCGGTGGGGTATAACTCTTCTCACTTCGCGGTGATGGTGATCACAGAAAACGTCCTGATGCTGTGCCTCGGCCTGGCGGTGGGATTTGTTTGCGCTTTGCTGGCCATCACGCCAGTGCTGTTCGAACGCGGCGGCAAGGGACCAAACGTTTCGCTGGGCCTGTTGCTCCTGGCTATTCTCGTTTCCGGCGCCACCGCATCACTCGTCGCGACAATCGCCGCCCTGCGTTCACCATTACTGCCGGCACTAAGATCCGAATAATCTGCGTTCGTTAAAGGATCGAGACATGAAACTAAAAACTTTCATTCTTCCAGTCGGGATCTTTCTCGCAATGGGGTTTTTGGAACAGAAAGCGTCAGCCGAAAACTGGCCGCAGTGGCGCGGACCTTCACTCAACGGCGTCAGTAACGAAAAGAACCTGCCCGTCAAATGGACCACCGACGAAAACGTCGTCTGGAAACTGGCGATGCCCGCCTGGAGCGGCTCGACCCCGATCATCTGGCGTAACTACATCTTTCTGAACGTCGCCGACAACGGCAATCTCTTCCTCTGGGCCATCGACAAGACAAAGGGCGAAGTGCTGTGGAAGAAACCCCTCGGCGGCGGCGACGTCAAGATGCGCAAACAAAACATGTCGTCGCCCTCGCCGGTGACTGACGGCCGCGCGGTTTACATCATGACCGGCACTGGCGTTCTCAAAGGTTTCGATTTCGCAGGCAAGGAACTCTGGTCACGCGACATTCAGCAGGACTACGGCAAGTTTGGCCTGAACTGGGGCTACGCTTCGTCACCGCTCTTGTTCGAAGACTCGCTCTACGTGCAGGTGTTGCACGGGATGCACACCGACGAGGCGTCGTACGTGATGCGTATCGACAAGAAGACCGGCAAGACTGTTTGGAAAGTCGATCGCCCGACGAACGCGATTCGCGAGTCGCCCGACTCTTACACGACACCGGCGCTGCTGCGTTACGATAAGTCGACCGAGATCGTGATTACCGGCGGCGATTGTGCTACCGGCCACGACATCGCGACGGGTAAAGAGCTGTGGCGCGCCAACGGTTTGAATCCTCAGAACCAGGAGAATTATCGCATCGTCGCGTCGCCGGTGATTTTCGACGACATCATCTACGCGCCAACGCGAATCAAACCGTTGCTGGCTCTGAAGGTGGGTGGTCGCGGCGACATCACGACATCGCACCTGCTGTGGTCATTTGCGTTTGGCCCCGACGTGCCGACGCCTGTTACGGACGGAAAGTATTTCTACATCGTGAACGATCGCGGGATCATGTGGTGTCTCGACGCGAAGACCGGCACGGAGGTTTATGGTCAGCAGCGCATCAAACCGGGCACGTACAGCGGCTCGCCCGTGCTGGCTGATGGAAAGATCTACGTCACGAATGAGGATGGGCTGACGACGGTTGTCGCTGCCGGACCGAAGTTTGAAGTGCTGGCCGAGAACCCGTTGAACGACTATGTTCTCAGTTCGCCGGCAATCTCTGACGGCCGGATCTACATCCGCACCGCGCAGTATCTGTATTCGATTGGCACGAAGAAGTAGAACCACCTCAGATTTTCTTTTTACGTGTGTTTCTCGCTTGCGCGAGTCCAATGGAAAAAGATTTTCGAGAAACCAACGGATTGGAGTTAAGTTTATGTGGCGGTCACTAGTGCTCATTTGTTTGCTCGCGATCGGCGTTACCGCACAGGAGTCGCAACTCGGACGCGTTGAGTTTCCGACCTCCGGTTCACCGCAAGCGCAGGCGCATTTTCTACGCGGTCTCGCGGCGCTTCATTCGTTCTGGTACGAAGAGGCGGCGGATGCGTTTCGTGAGTCGACGAAAGTCGATCCTGATTTCATGATGGGCTACTGGGGCGAAGCGATGACGCTCAATCATCCGCTCTGGTCTGAACAGGATCTCGCCGCCGCTCGTCTCGTAATCGCCAAGATCAAAGACACGCCAGGACTTACCGACCGCGAGCGCGCATACTTGAACGCCGTCAAAGTCTTGTACGGCGATGGCGACAAACGCGCGCGCGACACCGCGTACTCCACGGCGATGGAGAAGATCTATCGAGCCTACCCGGAGGATCTCGACGCCGCTGCTTTCTATTCCCTTTCGTTACTCGGACTGACGAGTCCGTCAGACAAGAGCTATCGCTTGCACGCGCAGGCGGGCGCGATCGCTCTCGACGTTTACCAGAAAAACCCGAACCATCCCGGCGCCGCGCATTACATCATTCACGCGTTCGACGATCCGGAACACGCGATTCTCGCGCTACCCGCGGCGCGACGTTACGCCAGCATCGCGCCCGAAGCACATCACGCGCGGCACATGCCGTCGCACATCTTTCTGCAACTGGGAATGTGGCCCGAAGCGGCGGCGTCGAACCTGTCAGCGTGGGAATCGTCCGACGCGTGGATGAAGCGCAAGAACCTTCCGCTCAGCGTGCGCGACTATCACAGCCTGCATTGGCTGCTCTACGTTTATCTGCAACAAGGGCGGTATAGCAAGGCGGAGCAACTGCTCACTCTGATGAAGAAAGTGATGTCGGAATCGACTTATGACAACAAGTTGCGGCCCGGTTATTACGAAAACAATTACGCAAACATGGCTGCGGCTTTCATCGTCGAAACCGAACGATGGAACCTGGCGACCGAACTGTTTCAAACAGAACCGAGCGCGGTAGCGGCGGGTCAAGCTTCAGCAACCAGCAGTCA
>DASTOZ010000234.1:0-4586 GCA_035762365.1 Pyrinomonadaceae bacterium
GCCGACGCGCCATGCTCGATCGCCATCCACGCCTCGGCAACGCTGGCGATGCAACAGATCTTAACTCGCGGTTTCGCTGTAGCTCTCATTGTCGTAAACCTACACGTTCTCGGACGCCAATCCAACTTTGGACAACCCCGCTGCATCTTAGGCTCCGACACTCGGATGAGACCAAGCCTCGGGTCTCGACTCGAAACATAGTGCGGCCTTGATCACTTGCGGCGATTTCATCATCGCCGTGCTTGTCGAAGTCCGTCTTTCAATACCGCACGGATCTGCAAAGGAGAATCACGATGCGTCTGCTGGCGTCGCTTTGTCTGCTCTTACTGCTCTTTCTAAACGTTGCTTCTACACCAGCGCAAACGCCTTCGAGCACTGGTCCCGGTTGGGTCGTGCTTCCAGTCGACGATTACGTCGCACTCAAACGTGCGGCCTCGAAGACCGAGCCACCCGAACCACCACCCCCGCCCGTCGAAGCAACACTCAGCCGCATCGACTACGATCTCAAAATCGACGGCGACCTCGCGTCCGGCGAAGCTCGGCTCACCGTCGACGTGATCAAGAACGGATGGGTGCGCGTGCCGATGCCCGACGGATTGATGGTCCGCGACGCGCAACTCGACGGCAAGCCAGTCAACCTCATCACTCGCCCGAAAGAAAAAGGACCCGGCGGTTTCGATCTGCTGCTATCGAAACAGGGACGCGCCGTGTTGACGTTGAAGATCGTGGCGCCGGTCACGACCGTAGCCGGAACAGACATTCTTCATCTTCCCGTCAGTAACTCCGCCGTCTCCCAAGCAACGGTCGAACTGCTGCGACAAGGCGTCGACGTGCGTGTGACTGGCGGCCTGTTGTTGGACCACACGGAATCGGCCACGGGAAGTCGTTGGAAAGCGAACGGCAAAGGCGGCGAGCCGCTGACGTTTGCGTGGCGACGTCGCATCGACGACGCGCGCGCCAATCAACCACTGCGTTTACGCGGCGCTGTCACGCAATTCATCGGACTCGGCGAAGACGCGACGCAGATCAACGCGGAAGTGCAGCTTGAAGTAGTGCAGGGACTCGCGCAGGAAGTCGTGGTCCAACTACCGGCGCAGTTCAATGTCAATCAGGTCAACGGCGCGATGGTTGCCGATTGGGACGTCTCGAATCGCGAACTGAAGGTGTCGTTCATCGAGGCCGTCGCGAATACCGCACGCTTTACGCTGACGGGCGAGCTGCACCTGCCTCGTGCCGGACAGTTGGACGTTCCCCTCATTCGTTTGCCTGCGGCCGAACGCGAAACCGGCGGCGTCGCGATCGAAGTGCTTGGCGCGGGCGAGATAAAGGACCGGAAAGCAAACGGGCTCGAAGAAGCAGAGGCCGGCGAACTGGGCCAACTGATCGCGAGCCGTCCGTCGCCGTCGCTGATCGCGTTTCGCATGTTGCCGACCGACGGAAAAGCTCCGCGCACGTTGTCGCTGACTGTCGCGCGTTACACGCCGCAAGCGGTGCTCGCGGCCAACGTCGACGAGGCTGAGTACAACGCACTGATTGCGGCGGATGGAAAGGTGTTGGTTCAGTCGCGGTTCGCAGTCAGAAACAACCAGCGAAACTTCCTGAAGCTCAACCTGCCGCCGAGCGCGGTGTTGTGGAGCGCGATGGTTGCGGGTCGTCCGATTCGACCGGGCCGCGGAGCTGACGGCTCGCTGTTGTTGCCACTCGAAAAATCGCGCAGCGGCGAAGAGGCGCCGGCGTTCGTCGTCGAGATCTCATATCTCGATCACGCGCCTTCATGGACCGACAAAGGACGCACGCGACTGTCGCTCGTTTCCGTCGATCTTCCGATTTCGAAGTCGCGATTGCTGGTCCATCATCCGCCGCTGTTTCGTCTATCGGCAGCGCCCGGACTCTCGGGAAGTTTTCGTGTGACGCCTTACGTCGAAGCTGAGTCAGAAGCGCTACGCTCCAACCCGCGGCCTGTTTACTCTCCGGCGCCAAAGGCCGTCGATGAATCGGCCCCCATCATCACACAACAACTCGTTTCAAAACTGCCGGTCGCGAAACAGAGCGCCAAACCGATGCGCAATCTTCCACTGCGCTTCGCGTTTCCGCACTTTGGCCCGTCGATCTTTCTCGTGGCCGAGCTGACCAGCGAGAACCAGACGCCGGTAATCGAACTTGATTTTTCACGTGACAAAAAGCGAGGCGAGAAATGAGAGCATCACTGATTCTAATTTTTATTCTGCTTCTGACGATTATGACCTACGGTCAACACCGTAATTCGCCCGTCGACACGCCGCTGCCCCCGCCGGGCGGCACCGGCACTGTGACGCTTTCACTCGCCGAATACGACCGGCTCGTCGAGCTCGCATCGCACAAACCAAAACCTGCGGACGCGGCGCCATTGCCGTTCGTCCTTTCCCGCGCTGCGTTCAAACTGAAGCTCGTCAACCAAACTCTCGTCGGCACCGTCGAGATCGACGGCTCTTTACTCGAAAACGGAAACGTCAAGGCGCCACTCACGACCGGTCTCACTGTTCTCGAAGCCCGGCTATTGGGAACTTTGGCGAGTAACCCGTCGTTGCCACTGCTTCTGGAAGGCCCTGCGCATGCCGCGATACTCAATGGACCAGGCCCGTTTGGCGTCTCGCTCGGGATCGCGTCGGGTTTGACGATCGACGCCGGTCGCGCCTCGTTTGTTTTGCCGGTGCCGCTGGCAAGCACTTCGCTGTTGACGCTCGAGCTGCCGGGGAACCACGCAAACGTTCGCGTCGAACCAGGTCTCGTTACGAGTCGCACGTCGGAGAATGGAAACACGATCATCGAGGCCGCACTCGAGCCGGGTAAGCCGGCGCGTGTTTGGTGGACCACGCGAGAAGTCGCAGCTCCAGTCGCGCAGCGAGAAGTTCGCTTCTTGTCAGATGTCAAGACAGTCGTTTCGGTCGGCGATTCACAGGTCAGACTGACTGCTTACTGCGACGTGACTGTGATCCAGGGCGAGGCCGCGGAATTTAAGATGGCGCTGCCCGCCGACTATGAACTCACTGCCGCTTCCGGCACGACGCTCGAATCGAGCGATGTGACGAATGGAACGTTGACGTTGACAGTCCACGATCCAGCGAAGCGCAACCATCAGTTCTTGATCGCGATCGAACGCACCAATCACGACACGAAAGTCGAAGCGCCGTTACTCTCGCTCGGCGGTGCGCAACGTGAGACGGGCGAGTTGCTGGTTGAAGGCGTCGGTGCGATGGAGTTGGTGGCGAAGGAGTCGGGTGGTTTGAGGCGGATGGACGTGCGCGAAGCGGCGGCGATTACGCGATCGCTGGCGCATTTTCCATTGCAGGCCGCGTTTCGTTACAACCGTCGCGCGACTGACGCGCCAAAACTCAATCTCGAATGGACGCAGTTTCCCGACGCAAACATCTTGTCGGCAGTTGCGGAGCGCGCGACCGTCACGACGCTGACGACGGTCGAAGGAAAGTCGTTGACCGAAGTGACACTTCGCGTTCGCAATCATGCGCAGCCGTTTTTGAAGGTCGTGCTGCCGCAGGGTGCGCAACTGTTGTCGGCGGAAGTCGAAGGCGAACGCGTGAAGCCGGTGGGAGATGGTGATGGCAGTCGTGTGCCGCTGCTTCGCGCGAGGCTTGATTCGTCGCGCGCTTACACTGTCTCATTTGTTTATCTGAACGCGGGAACTCGGTTTACCAAGAACGGCACGTACGACATGGGCCTGCCAAAGCTCGACGTTCCGATCAACGTGCTGACGTGGGAAGTCTCGCTGCCCGATCGACTCGAGGTGAAACAGTTTGGCGGTAATGCGATTGCGGCTGAGTACTTGCCCGCGGCCACGCAGGACATGCTCGCTACCAATCTCGACACCTTCGACGACCTGGTTGCAAACACCGCAGTGCAGAATGAAGTCGAGCTGAGCAACTTGCAGCCGGGACAGGTTGGCGGAATCGTCACGGATCCGAATGGTGCTGTGGTTGCCGGCGCCGTGGTAACGGTTGTTAATAATCAGACCGGCGCCAGTTTGTCGACACGCTCTGATGCGGAGGGCCGGTGGATCATCGACGGTGCGTCGGCTGGTCCAACGCGTGTCACGGTCGATGCGCGGGGCTTCAAGAAAATGCAGCACGAACTGAATCTCGTCGCCATGCAACCCGGGTTGGTCGGGACTACGCTCGAGGTCGGCCAGGTTAGTGAAGTGGTGAGCGTGCAGGGTCTCGCAAACAACAACATGACGATTGACGGCGTGAGAAAGCTGGAAGAACAGGCGAGACAGAATCGCGCCGCGCAACTGGCGCTGCCGTCGGACAACGTCGTCAACTTGCAGAAGCGCGTCGCCGGCATACTTCCGGTGCGCATCGACGTACCGAAGAGCGGTCGCTCTTATCGCTTCGTGCGTACGTTGGTGTTGGATGAGGAAACACGGATCTCATTCAACTACAAATCAAAATAATCCGTGTTTTAAACCGTGGAGTGACCGTACCAAAGCACGGCGAGGTAGTGGCAGAGCGTTCCGGCCATGACGAAGAGGTGCCAGATGAAATGGTTGTAGCGGAGGCGGTGCGCCGCGAAGAACGCCAGCCCGCCTGAGT
>DASTOZ010000235.1:0-2505 GCA_035762365.1 Pyrinomonadaceae bacterium
GATGGGATCGCGCTCAACGAGCTTCTCGTCGAGTGTTTCCAGAGTCGTAGTATCCGTGGTCATTCTCAGTCAGCTTCTGCCTTGTACGGCGCGAGTCGCTCGCGCAACTCAGTAGGGATAGGCACCGTTTCAAACGTATCCTGGTTAACCGCCGCGAGCACGAAATGCGCCGTGGCGATCAGCTCCTCTTCACCTTTACGTCGCACTTCGAAATTCAGTCGCATCGATTTCGTTCCGAAGCGACCGACAAAGACGCTTACCTCCAACAGGTCGTCGAGACGAGCAGCGCGCTTGAAGTCGCATTCGAGATGAACTCGCGGCAGCCAGATTTTCAGCTCGTCGAACATCACGCCGTATTGCAGACCAACTTCGCGAAACAACTCGGTCTCGGCGTACTCAAAGAAGCGAATGTACGCGCCGTAAAAAATGATGCGCGCCGCGTCGACGTCGCCCCACCGCACGCGTTCTTCAATCGTGAATCGTTTGCGGCTCGACATTAAGCGCCCACTCTCTCGAGAAACTTCAACAACGCGTAGTTGAACTGTTCCGTCTGTTCGAGGTTCGACACGTGCCCGGCGTTGTCGAGCACTACCAAACGCGACTGCTGAATCTTCGAATGCATCATTTCGCTGTTAGCCAGCGGCGTGATTGCGTCTTCACGTCCGACGACGATCATGGTCGGGACGTCAATCGTCGAAATGAACTCACTCTGATCCTGGCGCTCGGCCATGCCTAACAAAGCAGCCGCCGCGCCTTGCGGGTTCGTCTTCAACATCATGTCGCGCACACGCTTTACGACTTCCGGACGTTTACTGACCGTCTCGGGCGTCAACAACTTCGGCAACATCGCGTCAGCAATGCCGGCCATTCCTTCCGAACGGGCCTTCTCTGCTTGTTGAAACCGCGTTTGCTTTCCCTCTTCAGTGTCGGCCTGCGGACGCGTGTCGGCAAGGACCAATGCCTTCACGCGCGACGGAAACTGTTTGACGAAAGCCAGCGCAACGTAACCACCCATCGACAGTCCGCCGATCACCGCGCGATCGATGCCGAGTTGGTCCATAAGTTCGGCGACGTCCTGGGCCATGCGGTTCATCGTCGCCGGTCCCTCAGAAGCATCGCTTTCGCCAAAGCCGCGCAGGTCCGGCGCCACGACGCGATACGCGCTCGCGAGCGCATCGACTTGTCCTTTCCACAGCGAACGGTTGAACGGGTAGCCATGAATCAGCACGACCGGGGGACCTGCTCCCACGTCGTCGTATGCCAACTGAATATCGTCAATGGTTATCGTCGTCATGCTTTCAGAAATCTCTGCGCGCCGCGCGCGCGACCACGGAAATCAGTTCGGCCAACTCCACCGGCTTCGCCAGGTATATCTGAAAACCCGACGACAACGCCTTCTCGCGATCCTCTTCCTTCGCGTAGGCCGTAATCGCGACGGCCGGAATGCTCTCGGTCTCGCCGTTTTCGAGTGACCGGATCTTCTGAATCAAACCGTAGCCGTCTTCGTCCGGCATCGCGATGTCTGACACGAGTACGTCCGGACGGCGGCGGCGGATCGCCTTGATCGCTTCACCAGCAGAAGATACAGCAGTCACGTTGGCCTGTCTTCTGGTCAATGCGGTGGTCATAAGCTTGAGCGTGTCTGAATCGTCGTCGACCAGCAGAACGTTGACGCCTGACAACAGTTGCGGCGCCACGGCCTTCGCGCCGTTTTCGCGAGCGTCGACATACACCGCGGTTTTCGCGCTCCGTTCGATCACGGGCAATTTGATCGTGAACGTCGCGCCGCATCCTTCACCGGCGCTTTCGGCTTTGATCGTGCCGCCATGTATTTCGACGAGGTGACGCGCTATCGCCAGACCAAGACCGAGGCCGCCGTGGTGTCGCGTCGTCGTGCTGTCAGCCTGTCGAAAACGATCGAACACGTACGGCATGAACTCGCGGCTAATACCCTGCCCCGTATCACTGACCCTGATCTCGACGTTCGATCCGACGTGCGAGAGTCGCACCGTCACACACCCGCCGCTGCTCGTAAACTTTACGGCGTTCGACAACAGGTTCCAGATCACTTGCTGTAAACGATTCGCGTCGCCCGAGACCATCGCCTGCGTCGCTGCAAGCCGCGTCTCGATCTTGATCCCCTTAGCGTCAGCCGTGGGCCGGACGACGTTGATCGCATTCTTCACCACCGGCGCGAGCTCCAACGGCTGCAAGTCGAGATAAAGATTTCCGGTGATGATGCGCGACACGTCGAGTATGTCGTCGACGATTTGCGCCTGCGCTTTCGCGTTGCGACAGATCGTTTCGATCGCTTGTTTGCTTATCCCGTCCTCAACCGATCCATCTTCGAGCAGCCTGGACCAACCAAGTATCGCGGTGAGCGGCGTGCGGAGCTCGTGCGACACAGTCGCGAGAAACTCGTCTTTCAAGCGGTTCGACTCTTCTGCCGCCTGTCGCGCCGTGCGCTCCAGTTTCAACAAGCGAACGTTCTCGATCGCGACGGCC
>DASTOZ010000236.1:0-6236 GCA_035762365.1 Pyrinomonadaceae bacterium
ATAGACGACATTCGCGGCGAGGTAGAGCACGACCACTCCGATCACGCCGAGTATCAATCCGCGCGGTAGGTTCTTGCGCGGTTCTTTGATCTCACCGGCCACGAACGTCGCCGTTTGCCATCCGCCGTAAGAAAAGATCACGGGCACGAGCGCAACACCGAACGCTGTCAGTAAACCCACCGTTGCTGGTCGATCGAGAAGGCCTCCAGGCGACGGAGCTGCCTGTCCAAGGAACAAGCCGCAGCCGACAAGTCCGACGAGCGCGACGATCTTCAGCACCATCAACACGCTCTGCACGGTGCTGCCCGCACGCACTCCAAGACAGTTGATGATCGTGAGTATCGCCAGCACGATCGCCGCCATGATCGGATAACTGATCGGCAGCTTTGTCGAGTCGACGAAGTATCGGGAGAAGGTTACGGCGACCGCGGCCATTCCGCCGGTCTGAATGACGAGCAACAACACCCAGCCGTAAACAAACGCGACGACCGGATGAAACGCCTCGCGCAGGTACGCATACTGCCCGCCGACCTCGGGCCGCCTCGTCGCAAGCTCGGCCCAGATGAACGCAGCCGCGAGCGCAAACAAGCCGCCGATTACCCACGTGCCGAGCACCAGAAACGGCGTGTGGACCTGCTGCGCAACAATCGACGGATTCATGAAGATGCCCGACCCGATGATGCCCCCCATGACGATCATGGTGGCGTCGAAGAGTCCGAGCCGGCGAGCGAGTTCTGGTTGAGAGACTTGTGTCATCCGCGGTCAGAGCCACGGATTATAGCTCAACACCTCAATGGACCACCTCGTTGTTGTTCATCGCTGCTTCTTCAGTCAATCGTGTGAGCCACGAGGGCGACCAGCTCGATCGGCTGTCCCTGCCTTTCGCGGATCGCTGACCGATGCCGCCCGGGCCGGGCAACACGCGATTCACCAGCGCCAACATCTCCGCCGAGAGCTCCGGGAACAAGGCGTCGAACGTGACCGCCAGCTTCGCCTGAACCGTAATCACCAACTCAGCGCGCCCCTGTTTGCAAGCGTCGACGATCTGTCGCGCCGCGCGTTCCGCCTTGATCGACGTCACCGGCAACGAGTCGCTGATGCTGAACCACGCAAACTCCTCTCGATGCCTGCCTTTGAAGTTCGCATTGCGCGGACTGCCGGTGCGCATCAGTCCGGGGCAAACAGTCGTCACGACGATGCCGTCTTTACGCAACTCGGCAAAGAGTCCTTTCGACAAGCCGACCAGCGCAAATTTGCTCGCGCTGTAAGGCACTAGATGCGGGACGGCGATCTTCCCGCCAATCGACGAGATGTTGACGATGCGACCGTCGCGGCGTTCGCGCATCTCCGGCAGCACGGCGAGTATCGTGTTCAGCGGTCCCCAGAAGTGCGCCAGCATCGCCTTTTCAAAGTCCTCGCGATTCATGACTTCCAACGGTCCCACCTGGATCGTGCCCGCGTTGTTCACCAGCACGTCGATCTTCCCGAACCGCTCGCGAACGCGATTTACCATGCTTTCGACTTCCGTCGCATTCGTGACGTCGCACTTCACTGCCATGACGTCCGCACCGCGGCTTTGAAGATCGTCGCTCGCCTGCTCCAGCTCCTGCTCGTCGCGCGCGCAGATCGCCACGCGTGCTCCGTTCGCAGCAAACTCGCGCGCGAGCACCAGACCGAGTCCTCTCGATCCGCCTGTGACGAGCACCGTCTTGTCTCGCAGGTCGTACTCCTTCAGCTTCCGCCACAAAAATCTTCCCAGGCCAACGGCGCCGAGTGCGATTGCCGCGGTCTTCACCGTGTTGCTTTGATCGGTCGTCATGTCAGATTGCCCCCTTCCCTTGTCGCCTTAAAAAACTGGTTCGCTTTCGGTACGAAGTGTTAACTTAGCGAACAGAAGACGCAATAAGGGTGCCGCCTAACGACCATGACAACGGCAATCGCGGAGCCGACGCGCTGGTAATTGGCGCGGGTCCGAACGGATTGGCCGCCGCGATCGAGATCGCGCGCGCGGGACGGCGCGTTCGTCTCTACGAAGGCAATTCGACCGTCGGCGGCGGTACCAGATCCGCAGAGCTCACGCTCCCCGGTTTCATTCACGACATCTGCTCGACAGTTCATCCGCTCGGCGCGGGCTCGCCGTTCTTTACGCAGTTGCCGCTGCAAAAACACGGGCTCGAATTCGTGTATCCGCCGTCAGCACTCGCGCATCCGTTCGACGACGGCACGGCGCTCATCATCGATCGTTCGCTCGACGTGACTGCCGAACGACTCGGAAACGACGGCGTAGCGTATCGTCGTGTGTTTTCGCCGTTGGTGGATGCATGGGACGGATTGGCAGGGGATCTGCTCGGTCCGCTCGGCATCCCGCGACATCCGTTTGCGATGGCGCGTTTCGGACTCAGCGCGATCCGGCCGGCAAAAGGTTTTTGCGAAGCGAAGTTTCAGGACGACAAGACGCGCGCGCTGTTCGCGGGAATGGCAGCGCACTCGTTCCTGTCGCTGGATTGGGCGGGCACCACGGCTTTCGGTTTAGTGCTCGGCGTGTTGGCACACACCGTCGGATGGCCGGTCGCGCGCGGTGGATCGCAGAACATCGCGAACGCGCTCGCCGCGCATTTGGTCGAGCTCGGCGGCGAGATCGTCACGGAACACCGCGTTGAGTCGCTAAAAAATCTTCCCGCGGCGCGCGCGGTTTTGTGCGACGTCACGCCTCGACAACTCGTATCGATCGCAGGCGACGTCCTGACTCCCGGTTTTCGTCGACGACTGGAACGTTATCGCTATGGTCCAGCCGCGTTCAAACTCGATTGGGCATTGAACGCACCCGTGCCGTGGAAGGCTGCTGAATGTAGGAGCGCGGCGACAGTTCATCTCGGCGGAACGCTTGCGGAGATCGTCGAGTCTGAATGGAACGCAACGCACGGACGTCATTCGGAAAAACCTTTCGTCATCGTCGCGCAGGCGTCGCTGTTTGATGCAACGCGTGCTCCGGCGGATCAACACACGCTGTGGGCGTATTGTCACGTGCCAAACGGATCCACTGTCGACATGACTGACGCGATTGAAAGTCAGATCGAACGCTTCGCGCCCGGATTTCGCGACTGCATCATCGCGCGCAGCGTCATGTCACCCACCGACTTCGAACGTTACAATCCGAACCTTGTCGGCGGCGACATCAACGGCGGCATCCAGGACCTCGCGCAAATGTTCCTGCGTCCCACCATGCGGATGTATTCCACTTCAAAACAAGGCCTCTACCTCTGCTCTTCCTCGACACCTCCGGGCGGTGGCGTACACGGATTGTGCGGTTTTCATGCCGCGCGTCTCGCCCTGCGTAAAAATCTGCGCTGAATTCTGTGGAACCCGAAATGCTCTTAGCCTAAGTGCCACTAAGCCAGACGTACGCATTTCAGACGGGAGTGTCGGAGAAAACGGAAATGAAAACACCAGATATCGAAGTTGACGATCGAACAGCGGTCCCCAAAGAAGCGACTACGCCGCAGCAGTTAATGGACAGTATCTTGAAGTTTGACGCGGTGCCTGCGCCGGTGATCAGTCTTTATCTCGACGCGCGCGTAAACGAGCACGGCAAACGCGTGTTTCTGCCGTTTGTCCGCAAGCAGCTTTCCGAACGACTGAAGACGTATCCGGTGGGGAGCGAGGAACGCGCGAGCATGGAAGAAGACTTCGTGCGCATCATGCGCTATCTCGAAGACGGCGTGCGCGAGCCGACGCAGGGCGTCGCGGTTTTCGCTTGTTCCGCGTTGGATGATTACTTCCAGGTCGGGCAGTTCGAGGCGCCGTTCGAACGTAACCGGTTGGTTGTATCAGAGCGTCCGCACGTTTATCCGTTGGCGCGGTTGATCGATCAGTATCGACGTTACGCCGTCGTGCTCGCGGACACGAATCGTGCGCAGATCTTCGTCTTCGCCGCAGGACGCGCTGTCGAGCAGGACGAAATCGAGAACGTGAAGACCAAGCATACGAGCGTTGGCGGGTGGTCGCAGGCGCGATACCAACGTCACGAGGAAAACTATCATTTGCAGCACGCGAAAGAAGTTGTTGACGCGCTCGAACGCACGGTGCGCGACGAGCAGATCGAGCACGTCATTCTCGCGGGCGATGAAGCTGTGGTCATTCCGATTCTGAAAGAACAGATGTCGAAGGAGTTGCAGGAGAAAATCATCGATACGATCAGTCTCGGCATCGACACACCCGAGCACGAGTTGATGGAAGAGTCGCTTACTGCTTTTCAGCGGCACGACAGCTTGACTGACATGCAGAAGGTGGAGCAGTTGTTGGGCGAGTTTCGTGGTGACAATCTCGCGGTCGCGGGTGTACCGGACACGCTGGCAGCGCTTTCGAATGGACAGGTCGAGGAGATGCTGATCGTTGCCGCTGCCGATGGTTTGAAGTTTGACGAAGAAGAAGTGCGAAAGGTGCTCGAGATTTATAAGTCCGACGATATTCCCGAGACGCTCGATGCGCGCGCTGTTGCGGATGAGTTGGTGCGGCGGGCGAATCAGTTGTCGGCGGCGAAAGTCACGTTTATCGAGGATGCGACGCGACTCGAGCAACTTGGTGGTGTTGGTGCGTTGTTGCGCTATCGCATCTCTGAAGAGAATGCCGCGCCGTACGAGCAAAGCGATGCAGTGCCGCGGTCGCGGGCGATTTCGAAGTCAACAGCTTGAGGTTTTCACGTTCAGGAGAGCAGACGATGTCAGACAAGGATCGACAAAAGAAGGACCACGAGCGCACGGACAAGAAAAACAAACGCCGGCGCGACAACGAAAACCCGCGGTTGCAGACCGCCGAACCGCGTCATCAGGCGAAAGACGAGTCGAACCTGACCGACACCGAAGCGGGAGCGGAACGTCGTTCGCGGAGGTAAGAAATGCCAAATAAGACCCGCAATAAATTGAACCAGCCACCAACGGGTGAAGGTAAGAAGCAAAGTCCTCGTCCAGGCGCGGCGAACAAACTCGACAAGCGCTCCGAGATGTTGCAGGCCACGGATCGACGTCAAAACATTGGGACTGACGAAGACGAGGAGGCGGCACAGTCGTTTCGAGACACTAATCCAAAACGCCCCAAAGCGGGACGCTAAGTCTTCCTCGAATCCGTGTTCCTTTTGACACTTAACGGGCGATTCCGCTACCCTTTCGCGTTTTTGTTGGAACGAAGGAAGCGCCCCTACTGTGTCAGCACGAGCTGAAGCGATCGTCACCGCTGGTTTACGACCTGAGCTTTTCGACGGTCGCGGTGTGCTCACTAACAGCCGTACGCTCGTTTTCATCACACTCGCGATTCTCGTCCTGACCGGCTTTGGTTTCCGCGTCGCTGGACTGAGCGCCGAAGGACTCAGCGAAGACGAGCTCAACAAACTCAACGCTGTCGCCGACTATCGTGCGAACGGACTCACTGGCGCGAACGGCGAACATCCGATGTTGATGAAGGCGTTCCAGGCTACGTCGATCATCCTTTCCGAAAAGTGGAATGGGTTTGTTAGTCCCGCAAACCGAATCTCGCCTGAGACTGCGTTACGACTCCCCGGCGCGATCGCCGGTGCGTTGAGCGCGATCCTGATCTACTTGATCGCCGCCGAGTTGTTTGGCGTCGAAGTGGCGCTGATCGCCGCGGCGTTGTGGTCCTTCGATCCGGCAGGCATCGGGTTCGCTCGCGTCGCGAAGGAAGATACGTTTCTGCTCTTCTTCTTTCTGCTGGCGAACGTGTTTTGGTTGCGCGGGCAACGGGTCGCTGAAAGCACCGACCGCAATCCGAATCGTTACTACTGGGCCACTGCCGCGTGTTACGGCGCGATGGTCGCTTCGAAGTACGTGCCGCACCTGCTCGCGATCAGCTGGTGCTACTACTGGATGTTTCAACAGCTTCCGGAGACGCGTTGGCGATTGGGAAAGAAACGGCTCCTCATGTTCTTCGCCATCATGGGGATCGTGTTTTTGATCCTGAGTCCAACGGTGTTGCTGCCGGACACGTGGCGGCAGATGGGACTGTTTGCTGGCGGCAAGCGCGTCAGTCACGACGGATATGAGTTCATGAACCGGCTCTACACGCAACGTTTCGACGACTGGCTCGACGGCATACCTGTTTACTTCTATTTCGTGTTTACGGCGGTCAAGCTACCGCTCTTAACCGTGCTGGGATTCCTGGTCGGTCTGCCACTGTTGTTCCGGCGCAAGCTTGGTGATGGACGTTATTTCATTCTGTTCTGGTTC
>DASTOZ010000237.1:0-6853 GCA_035762365.1 Pyrinomonadaceae bacterium
TGGGCAGGACTTCATGTCGCGCGCGGATGGCTATCCGGGCTTTTCGAAGGCGTACAACCTGAAGTTTGCGGAAGTTCGCGAAATGGATCTCTCGTTGACTTACATCGCGCTCTCGTCGAAGCAGGTCGATCTGATTGCCGGTAATTCCACCGAGGGACGCATCGCACAACTCGACCTGGTACAACTCGAGGACGATCGTCATTACTTCCCGCCGTATCAAGCGGTTTACCTCATTCGCCGTGACACATTCGCACAGTCACCTCAGCTACAAGGGGCGATCGGAACACTGAAGTTTGCGATTTCGACCGAAGAAATGCGCCAACTCAATTACGAGATCGACGGCAACAAGCGAGATCTGAAAGAAGTCGTGAGAAGCTGGTTGGCCCGGAAAGGTTTTTGATCCACAGATTACACGGAACGGATCCGCGTAATCTGTGGATCAATCGCGTGGTTATTTTTAATTTCCGCCACCCTGGTTATCGGGAGGATCAATTGGCGCGGTTTCCGTGCCAGAGGATTCGGTCATCTTGCCACCGCCCTGATTGTCTGGAGGATCGATAGCCAAGTTTTCGACGTCGTTTTCTTTGTCGGACATTTCTGAGCTCCTTCTGAAATGATTGGGAGTTTAGAGTTAGAGGTTGAGATCAACCTGTTGCTGTTGCATGTAAACCTGAATATCAGGCCGTGAAGAATATCGTTTGAAGGCGTCCGTGCCCCATTGCTCCTGAAGTCTGTTCATGGCGTCGAGACTTTTTTTCGCTTCCTCGATCGCCTGGTCCCTGTTGCCCAACAGCGCGTTGGCCCCGGAAACGACGAGACGCGCGCGCCATTCGGATTCCAACTGTCCGCCGCGTCCGGCTCGTTCCACAGCGTCGGTGGCCAGCGCCAGTGCTTTCTGTCCGTCCTTGCGAGCGAGCGCCGCTTCCGCAGCGGCCAATAAAGCTCGCAGGTGCAAACCGAAATCGCCGGCATTCGCCGCCGCAGTCAACGCCTCTTCGCAAAACTTCTGCGCTTCGCTTTGTCCGCCGGAAAACGCCTTTGCCAGACCATGCACGTACTTGCTCTGAATCGTGACGTCCGGATACTGCTGCCCGGCCATCGTGATCGTCTGGGTGCTCAAGGACGTGGCGTTCGGAAAGTTCCGTTCACTCAGTCGCATCTCCGCGCTCACGAGGTTAACAGCCGGGAGCAACTGAAGAAACGTGCCTTTCTGCTCGGTTGTAGTCGCCACGACTTCGTCGAGCAATTGTTGCGCGGGACCGTACTGGCCGAGGCGCCAGAGAATGTTCGCGCGGTTCGCTTTGCAGAAAGCGATGCGGAATTTATTACCAATCGCGTCGTAGACCTTCTGAGCGTTCTCGTACTGTTCCAGCGCCGCCGTCAGTTTTTCCTGATCGAAGAACAGCGCGCCGAGTTCTTGATAAGAGTCGGCGATTTGCGGCTGGGAGTTGCTCTGTTTGGCGAAATCGAGTTTCTGATTGAGTGCCTGAAGAGCGGCGACGTAGTCGCCTTTACGGCGATAACCGCGGCCCATCTGCGTCAGGCAGGAACTAACATTGCGCGGGTAGTTGCTGCGTTCGAAAAAGTCGAGCGCTTGTTGCACCATGCGCAGGCCGTCGTCGATGCGCAGCGTTTGAATGTACAGACCGCCGAGATTTGACATCCCGCGCGCCTCGCGCAGTCGTCCCTTGTTTGCCTGAGCAAATTGAATCGCCTGGCTGAAATATTGTTCCGCCTTTTCCAAGTCGCCTTGCGTGGAGAACGTGTTGCCGAGCTCGAGTAAGGCCCCGGCGGTCAGGTTTTCGAGCTGCTTCTGTTGCGCAAAATTCACCGCTTGCTGAGCGAAGTTTTCCGCCTCGGAGATCGACCCTTTCGACGAGGAGAGATAACTCAACTCGATCAGGGCGTTGATCTGTTGCGCTTCGTTGCCGATCGCGCGCGCCGCTTCCAGCGACTGCCGGAACTGCGCTTCGGCTTCCGGATAGTTTCCCTTGTCGCGAAACAGAATTCCGCGCTGGCGCAGCACTTCGTTCACGCCCTCGTTGTTGCTGCCCGCGCGGTACAACTTCTCGGCCTGATCGAACATTTCCTGCGCCTTCGCGGTTTGCGTCTTCCGGTGATAGACGATGCCGGCGCGCAGGTAGGCGGTCGCGTATTGATCGTTGTTCAGCTTGATTGCTTTCAGGTAATTGTCCAGCGCCTGGTCCGGATTGCCGTCGTTTTCGTAGGCGTAACCGAGGTCGACGTAGACCTGGCTTTCGTCAGGCGTCAGCTGCGCGATCTGCGTGTAAGCGTTGACGGCTTCCTTGAAGTCGCGGCGCACGACGGCTGAGATCGCATCGAGATACAGCCGGTCGCGCGGCGAAACTGAAGAGCGATCGCCGGCGATCGTGGTGGCGGCGAGTAATTCGTCTTTCGCTTTGTCGTAGTAATCGAGTTCGCTCCAAGCCTGGGCCAAACGCGCCCGTGCTAACGCATAGCGACCGTCGATCTCGATCGCCTGTGCGAGGGCCTTGCTCGCCTGGTAGTAAGCGCCGTTTCTGAGACTGTCCGTTCCTCGTTCGTACCAACTCAGCGCCGCCGCGGATGGTTGGTAATACGAACGCGGCCACCAGTGAATGACGGCCCAGATTCCCACGGCAACGAGCACGAACGCCGGGATGATCGTTGCGAGCGAGAAGCGTTGCCGCCGCAACTGCGTGGTCAGCGTCGCGAACGCGTTGGTCGCGCGTTTGAACCCTTCAGTCGGCCGCTTCGCTTTGCTCATCACGGGAATGCCGTTGCCGCTCAACGTCGACGCGACCGCCTGCAGGTCTGCTAACAGTTCATCCGCGCTTTGATAACGCGCTTCGACCTTCTTTTCGAGCGCTTTCAACGTGATCCGATCGAGCTCCGGTGGAATCTGCGGGTTCAACGCTGAAGGCGGCGCGGGTGTGACGTGAATGATCTGCGCGCCAATCTCCAAAACGCTCCCGCCGGAAAATGCTGATTGTCCCGTCAAACACTCGTACAGCAGTGCGCCGAGTGCGAAAAGGTCGCTGCGGCCGTCGATCTTTCTGCCGGTTGCCTGCTCGGGCGAAAGATAGAGCGGCGTACCGACGATCACGTCACTGCGTGTTTGTGTCGAGTAGATCGTTTGCGCGTCGAGGTCGACCCCGTCGGTCGTTGTTGGCTCGAACAGATGTTTGACGAGACCGAAGTCGAGCACTTTCACTTTGCCGCGCTCGTTGATCAGCACGTTCGACGGTTTGATGTCGCGGTGGACGATTCCCGATTCGTGCGCTTCGCTCAGCGCTTCCGCGATTGCGGAAACGATTTCGACCGAGCGTCGCAGCGTTAGGCCTTCGTCGAGCAGGTCGCTCAACGACTTGCCCTTGATGTACTCCATCACGAGAAACGGCTGTCCGGTGGCGGTTTCGCCGTAGTCGTGAACAATCGCGATGTTTGGGTGGTTCAGACCGGAAACGGCCCGGGCTTCGCGGATGAAGCGGGCGCGGTAGTGATGGTCCGTCGACGTCAGAAACTTGATGGCCACGCGGCGGGCCAGGTGCTGGTCCTCAGCCAGGTAGACCACGCCCATCCCGCCCTCGCCCAGTTTTTCAATAATTCGATAATGAGAAACTGTCTGGCCGATCATGCTCGCATGTTGTTCCTTCGATTGCGAGAAAAGGAAGAAAGCTTGGCAGTCCCGTATGACTGGAGGGATTGTGCGCTAATGGACTGCCAAATTCAAGAAAATCCTGTTGTCCGTGGTCAGAGTTTGGTTTCGCGGATCTTGGCTTCCTGGGCGTCGCGGAATTCGTGAAGTTTCTTGCGCAACTCCGGCCGGGAGTTCGCGAGAATCGCGACGGCGAACAAGGCCGCGTTGACTGCACCTGGTTTGCCGATGGCCAACGTTGCGACGGGAATGCCGCCCGGCATCTGCACGGTCGAGAGCAGCGAGTCGAGACCGTTGAGCGCCTCGCTGCGCATTGGAACGCCGAGCACGGGCAGCGTCGTGTGGGCCGCGAGCACTCCGGCGAGATGGGCGGCCCCACCGGCGGCAGCAATGATCACTTCCAAACCGCGCGCTTCGGCAGTCGAACCAAACTCCGAGGCCAGCGACGGCGATCGATGCGCGGAAATCACGCGACACTCATGCGCGACGCCAAACTTCTCCAATGTTTCGTCGGCGTGCTTCATCGTGTCCCAATCCGAAGCGCTGCCCATGATCACTGCGACGAGGGAGCTGTTACCGTTGTCCTGAGCCTTATTCTTTTTCGCCATCCTTATTCTCCCTGATCGAGCGAAAAGCCGCGCTCGCCGTCGAACGTGTAAAGTCCCTCGGTCTTGATGAAGTCGTAACCGGCGGCCGCGATCCGGTTCAGCAGCGAGATCACCTGCCCGTGCGAAACGGCGTTATCGTCTCCTTCGCTGCGGAAACGACATCGCCAGTGATCGGAGCAGAACGTTTCCGCGTGTCCTTCGGGCCACACTTTCACGCCGCGATTGCTGATCATCGTCAACTTCAACCCATCGCCACTGAGCTCGCTCAGTTTGCCGCCGAGATCGTTCGCCGAACCTTTTGTCCAATCGAGAAACACGTCGATGCCGACCATCTCTTTGTTCGGCGTTGCGGTCGCTGCCACTGTCTTGCTCACGAGGGTTTCGGCATCGGCGGCTTTGTACTTCCGTGGCTTCAGAATCTGCGGCGTTTGTCCCAGTCGCTCGATCACCGCGCTCGCAAACTCTTTAGTCCCGACCTTTTGCTTGCTGACGGCTTCGTCGTAGATGTCGTAGGTGTGAATGCCGTCTTCAACCGCGCGCAGCCACGCGTTGTGCACCTTCTCGGCGTGTTCGTTCAGCCCGAGGTGGACCAGCATCATCACTGCGCCGAGTAAAAGCCCTGACGGGTTCGCAAGGTTCTGTCCGGCGCGACGCGGCGCGGAGCCGTGGATCGCTTCGAACATCGCGACGTGCTCGCCGATGTTTGCCGAACCGGCCAATCCGACCGAGCCGGCGATCTGTGCGGCAACGTCCGACAACACGTCGCCGTAAAGGTTCGGCATCACGATGACGTCGAACGCCTCGGGCGTGTCAGCGAGTTTCGCGGCGCCGATGTCGACGATCCAGTGTTCGTTTTCGATATCGGGGTATTCCGCGGCGATCTCGTCGAACACTTTGTGAAACAGCCCGTCGGTCATCTTCATGATGTTGTCTTTGGTGAAGCAGGTGACCTTCTTGCGGTTGTTGCGACGGGCGTAGTCGAACGCGTAGCGGACGATCTTTTCGGAGCCGGGGCGCGAGATCAGTTTCAGGCACTGGTAGACCTGGTTCGTTTGCCGGTGTTCGATACCGGCGTACAGGTCTTCTTCGTTTTCGCGGACGATGACCACGTCCATTCCCGGATGTTTCGTTTCGATAAACGGATCGTAGGAGACGCACGGGCGGACGTTTGCGTACAGACCCAATACTTTACGGACAGTAACGTTGAGGCTTTTGTAGCCTTTGCCCTGTGGGGTTGTGATGGGTGCTTTCAGAAAGACCTTGGTACGGCGGAGTGATTCCCAGGAGCCGGGTTCGATTCCGGAGGTATTGCCGGAGAGATAGACCTTTTCGCCGATGTCGATGGTTTCGATTTCGAGAGGGGCGTGGGCGGCCTCCAGGATTCTCAGAGTGGCGGCCATGATTTCCGGGCCGATGCCGTCGCCGTTTGCGACAGTGATAGGAATACGATTGGACATTACTCCAAAGCCTTTCAGGATTTTGTTGCGGAACGTATTAAGGAGCACCGAATAGTACGGCAAAGCGCGAAAACGAGCAATTCACGCTTCGGATTTAAAATTATGCGTGAGACACGCCAGAGGCCCGCGACGGGTTCAGGTGAGAGATCGATGGTTTCTGGAAGCGAGACTGGGATGTTCCAGTTTTGACTGGGGCTGCAACTATGTTTTTTCCAAAATATCCTTGACGCTTTTCCAAGGCGTCCTGCATACTTTTGGCTACCAGTACCTGCTCTCGCGCATCAATGGTGATAGCGCCTGCCCGTGATCGTATAGCGACGAGGTTCGGCTGAATAGAGAGTGAGGCAGTTATTAACTAGTTAAGAAGCCGCTCTCGAGATTTAGAGCACCGGGTGCGTCGCAGCTCGCCGAAAGTATCGGCCGTCTCCCCCGAACTGTATCAGCGATTTCCAGCAAGCCCGAGCTTCCCTTCAGACTAAGGATAGTAGAATGGCTACAAAACTCTACGTAGGAAACCTCTCGTTTCGTACCACGAGCGAGGAACTGCGCGAAGCCTTCGCGTCAGTCGGAACAGTGGAATCAGCTTCGGTGATTGAAGACCGCGAAACGGGGCGCTCGCGCGGCTTTGCTTTTGTGGAGATGGCAACCCCCGAGGAGGCAGCAGCAGCAATCGAGGCATTCAACGGCAAGGACTTCGGCGGTCGTAATCTGACCGTGAACGAAGCGAAGCCGAGAACAGACCGTGGCGGTGGCCGAGGCGGTTATGGTGGTGGTCGTGGCGGCGGTCGCGGTGGTTACGGCGGCGGCGGCGGACGCGATCGCGACAATGATCGCTACGAGCGTGAACCGCGTTGGTAGTTTCTTCGGGGCAGCAACTCCCCCTCGCTGCCCCTGCTTTCCAGGACACGAATTCTAAGAACTCACTTCTATTTGTGTTTCCCGCTTGTTGAGTCTCATTTGAGAAAGAATTTATAAAAATTTCTTTCTACATATGTCTCGCGCTTGCGGGAGTGCAGTGAACAAGGGCGTTCTTAGGTTTATCTTTGTATAGGCTTGATTTTCAGGCTAAGTCTGTCTGTCCCACGCACGACTTCGATCACATACTCCTCGCCGGCTTTCATCTCGCCAAG